>JBARNF010001053.1:0-2427 GCA_049802835.1 Bradyrhizobium sp. | reverse complement strand
ACACCAGGGACCACCCCGAGCAAGCCGATCGCAAGGGCGGGCAATACAAAACTTGCGAATGCGGGCAGTTCAGATCGTTTTGTGAGCGGCAAGTTCGAAGCCGCAGTCCATTGCGTGCTTGGGCTTCCGGCAATAGACGAGCTTCGCCCGACCCAAGCGACGGTCCGCATGGGCCAAACGGGCGAGTTCGCCGGTTGTTCCGTCGATCGCAAATAAATAAGCGCTGGCACGCCGCGCCATACGTCACTGCAAACGATTCAGTGCCCCGCGGGTTCAAATCCCGGATTCTTTCTTCTTCGGCGCGCCGATCCGGGCGAGCGGCACCCAGCTCGGCGGATCGCTGGCAGGAAACGTTTCTACCAGGCTTTCATCCAGGTCCTCTTGGGTCGGCTCGCCGGCTTCGCCCGGGACGGACTTGTGCCGTTTGGGCTTTGCCGGCTTGGCGGCGGACTGGGGGCGAGGTCGGTGCGACATCGATTTGCCTTCGCGATTCCGGCGGCTCCCCTGCAAGGCGCAACCGATAGTTGACGTCACGCGTCCTACGCCATTGCGGCATGGCTGCGCGCGCGCCGCGACCGCAGCTTGAACGCCAAGACGAGGAGCGCGACGCCGAACACCAGCGCGTAGGCGCCGAGCCACCAGGTCAGCACCAGGGCGCCGATCAGCGGCGCGATGACCAGCACGACGCCGTAGGCGACGGAGACGAGGCCGCCGAAGATGAGCCATCCGCGACCGTGCTCCATGTCGAGGTGGAAGGCGGCGGCGGTCATCAGGCAGCCC
The DNA here is from genome assembly GCA_049802835.1 of Bradyrhizobium sp. GTDB lineage: Bacteria > Pseudomonadota > Alphaproteobacteria > Rhizobiales > Xanthobacteraceae > Bradyrhizobium. The sequence continues at coordinate 1,647 of JBARNF010001053.1, read as the reverse complement.
GAGACGATGGCCCAGGCGGCCACCAGCAGCACGAATGCCAGGACCGTGATCCCCGGCCACACCACCGCGATGACCGCGGTCACGATGTCGGCGATGCCCTCGAACGTCAGCAGTCCCCAGCGCTCGTGCTGGCGCGCCGCGCGCACCGCGGCGACGATGGCGAACACGCCGTCGACCAGCATGTAGGCCGCGAAGACGAGGACGAGCGACAGCATCGTGGCGCCGGGAAGGAAGAGCGCGATCAGCCCGAAGGCGATGCCGAGCACGCCGCGCAGCGCCACCGCCCACCAGTTCTCGGCGAGCACGGCGTTGAGGGAATACGGCGCGAACGCGTCGGCGGCATGGGCTCGGTCGGCTGCGCTGCTGGTGCTCATGATGTCCTCCTGAACGCGGCCGGCGATCTTGCATTGCGGGCGAAGGGCGCGCGACGCCGGGCATGCGGCTTCCCGATCGCGCACGGACATCATGTTGCAGGTCGCGGCGAACGACGCTGACGACCGTCAATTTTCACGGCAGTTTTCGATCCGCCGCGATCTTGACAGCCATCAAGGCGCGCGAGCGCGGCGCGGCTCTAACTTTTCCGCCATGATCGAGCCGTGCGGGGGGACAAATCAACGAGGTCGCGATGACAATCCTGATGGTATTAACGTCGCACGACCGCCTCGGCGACACGGGCAAGAAGACCGGCTTCTGGCTGGAGGAGTTCGCAGCTCCCTACTACGTCTTCAAGGACGCAGGCGCCGACATCGTCCTCGCCTCGCCCAAGGGCGGGCAACCGCCGATCGATCCCAAGAGCGACGAACCCGACGCTCAGACGCCGGCAACGATCCGGTTCAAGCGCGATAAGGAGGCGCAAGCGGCTCTCGCCGCCACCACCAGGCTCTCGGACATCTCGGCCGGCGATTACGATGCCGTGTTCTATCCGGGCGGCCACGGCCCTCTGTGGGATTTGGCGGAGGACCGTCATTCGATCGAGCTGATCGAAGTCATGCATGCCGCCGGAAAGCCTGTTGCCGCCGTGTGCCACGGACCCGCCGCTCTCCGTCGTCCCAAGGCTCCCGACGGTGCGCCGCTGGTCAAGGGCAAATCCGTCACCGGTTTCGCCAATTCGGAAGAAGCGGCCGTCGGGCTCACGCATGTCGTGCCCTTCCTGGTGGAGGACATGCTGAAGGAAAACGGGGGGATCTATTCCAAGGCGGACGACTGGCAGCCCCACGTCGTCGTGCATGGCAATCTGATCACCGGCCAGAACCCCGCATCGTCGGAAGGCGGAGCGAGAGCGGTATTGGATCGACTCGTCTCGCGACAGGCGGCTTAAAGCGGTCATGACCACCGATTTGAACGCCGCGACTCTCGTCACGATCTTCGGCGGCTCGGGCTTCCTCGGCCGCCACGTCGTCCGTGCGCTCGCCAAGCGCAACTATCGCATTCGCGTCGCGGTGCGCCGGCCCGACCTCGCCGGCCACCTGCAGCCGCTCGGCAATGTCGGCCAGATCTATGCGGTGCAGGCGAATGCGCGCTACCGGGATTCGGTGGCGGCGGCCGTGCGCGACAGCGCCGTCGTCGTCAATCTCGTCGGTCTGCGCGTCGAACGCTGGCGGCAGCGCTTCTACGCGGTGCACGTTCTCGGGGCCGAGGCCGTGGCGC
>JBARNF010001052.1:0-3522 GCA_049802835.1 Bradyrhizobium sp. | reverse complement strand
GAATAGCGCTCGTAGAGTTCACGGCTGCCGCGCAGCGAGGAGAACAGCGCCGAGTCGAACCGGGCGTCGAGATCCAGGCGGAAATTATTGATCCGCTTCTTCCAATCGTCTGGAATGATCTGCCGCACGGGAACCCTGGTCGTTTCGAAAGCGTGTCAGCTGGCTTCGAAAGCACTCAGCACGCGGCTGGGGCCATCGAAGGGTCTTGCGCGATTGTTGCGGCAAACCCAAGGCATTTGCGCCAGGGCCCCTCGAGCCCGGGATTTGAACCAAGGTTGGTCGAAACCCCAGGGCGCCGGAACTCGAGCCGACTTGCCGGCGCCGCCGCTGAAGTGACTCGTTTCCTATCTAGCTGAGCGGGGGGCACAAACCAATGGTTCCCCTCACAATTTGATGCACAAAGCTAACGTGCCGCTTCAACGGAGGAAGGCCCCCTTGCGCCGCTCCGTGCCGGAACACTAGATGCCGGCTACACCGCGCCCGATTGGATTCGCCGATGACCGCACCGCTCAAACGTCCCTCGGGCCAGGAGGGATTGTTCTGGAAAACCAAGACCTTGGAAGAGATGTCCGAGGCGGAATGGGAAAGCCTGTGCGATGGCTGCGGGCGTTGCTGCCTGGAGAAGCTCGAGGACGAGGATACCGGCACCATCTACTTCACCCATATTTCGTGCAAGCTCCTGGATGCCGGCCTATGCGGCTGCAAGGACTACCCGAACCGCTCCGACCAGGTCGCTGACTGTGTTCGCCTGACGCCTGAGAACGTCCGTACCCTCACCTGGCTGCCGCCGAGCTGCGGCTACCGCCTGGTCGCCGAGGGGCGCGATCTCTATTGGTGGCATCCGCTGATCTCGGGCGATCCTCAGACGGTGCATGAAGCCGGCGTGTCGGTGCGCGGCCGGGTCGAGGGCACCGAGGAGGATGTTCCGGACGACCAGCTCGAGGACCACATCGTGCAATGGCCGGTGCTGCTGCCGAAGCGTGCCAAGCTGAAGCGTCGGCCGAAATAGACCCGTTCGCTTTGCGCGCGCAGCAATTTAAGGTGATGCGAACCGTCCTCGCGCTGTCGGGATGCACCCATGCGCCCGGCCGGCTGCCGCAAGGGAAATTTATCCCTTAAGTCATTCGCTATCCAGCGAATCCGCACGCCGTTTGTCGCGCACGGCACAGCATTTATTCCCATGAACAAGTTTGATCGGCAGAGCCGTTATCCTGCCGCGTCCCAATCCTTGGCCGAAGAGATTGCAGCCGAGTTGCCGGCCATTCCGCCGCAGGTGCAGGCGATCGACGATGCGCCGCCCATCGCGCCACCGGTGCCGCTGACCCCGGCCGAGGTCCGCACCATCCTGATGAGCCTGCTGCTGACGATGTTCCTGGCCGCGCTCGACCAGACCATTGTCGCGACCGCGCTGCCCACCATCGGCCGCGAGTTCCAGGATGTCACCAACCTGTCCTGGGTGATCACCGCCTATCTGCTGGCCTCGACCGCCGTGGCGCCGGTGTTCGGCACCTTGTGCGACATCTATGGCCGGCGCTCGATGATCATCACCGCGCTCAGCCTGTTCGTGGTCGGCTCTGTCGTGTGCGCGCTGGCGCCGAACATGCCGGTGCTGATCCTCGCCCGCGGCCTGCAGGGGCTCGGCGGCGGCGGCATCATGCCGGTGGTGCAGACCGTCATCTCCGACGTCGTCAGCCCGCGTGAGCGCGGCCAGTACCAGGCCTATTTCAGCGGCGTCTGGCTGCTCGCCGGCCTGCTCGGGCCGGTCATCGGCGGCTTCTTCGCCGACCATCTGCACTGGTCGATGATCTTCTGGATCAACGTCCCGCTCGCGATCGCCGCTCTCGCGCTGCTGCTGCCCAAGATGGGCCGGCTGCCGGTCTATCACCGGCTGCGCAAGGTCGACTGGACCGGCGGCCTGCTGCTGATGGCCTCCGCCGTCGTCTTCATGCTGGTCCTGACCTGGGGCGGCCACAGGCTGGCCTGGCTGTCGCCGACCCTCCTGGCGATGCTCGGCAGCGGCGTGGCGCTGGGGCTCGGCTTCCTCTGGCACGCAAAGCGGGCGGATGAGCCGTTCCTGCCGCTGTCCCTGATGGGTGGCACGGTCGTGCCCTACGGCATGCTCGCCAGCGGCTGCGCGCTGGGTGCACTGATCGGGCTCACCGTCCACCTGCCGCTCTATTACGAGCTGGTCTATCATTTGACGCCGAGCGAGGCCGGTCTCGGCCTCATCCCGATCGCGGCGATCTCGACCTTCGGAGCGGGAATCGCCGGCCGCACCATGGCCCGGGTGAAGCACTACAAGCGTGTCGCGATCGTCGGCACCCTGATCGGCACCATCGCGGCCGCGGTGATGACGGTCACGACGCCGTCGCTGTGGGTCCTGATGGTGCTGCTCTCGATCTATGGCATCGGGCTCGGAACGGCATTCCCGATCTCGGTGGTGTCGCTGCAGAACGCGGTCGACCGCTCGCAGATCGGCACCATCACCGGCGCGATGAACTTCTTCCGCTCGATGATGTCCTCGTTCACGGTGGCAGCCTTCAGCGCCATCCTGCTGATGGTGCTGGGCGCCGACATCTCGCTGGCCGAGGGCGCGCATGGCGCCGTCAGCGGCATCGCGGAAGCGGACATGATCCACGCCTTCCGCTTCGTCTATGGCGCGGCGACGGCGATGCTGGCCTGCGCCTCGGTCTGCATGATCCTGATGGAGGAGCGGCCGCTGGCCGGTCCGTCGCGCAGCGAGCCAGTCGAATTGGCCGAGTAGGCCGCGGTGGCGAAGCGGATCCTTTTCTCTAAACGCGCCAAGGAAGCCGCCGATCAATGCTCCGAACACGACCGGCCGTTGTTACGCTTAACTTGCTCGCTCCCGTAAGCCGGTCCGTGCTGCAAAGCATGCTCGGAACATTCAACGGATTGCATGCGATTGCCGCTGGTTTCTTTGAGGAAAGAGAAGCGATCCCATGTAGACACAGTGGCTTTCACCGTGTCCCAGACCCCTCAGTCTGATGAGGCTGGCTACACAACGCGGAAAGGCGACGTGATCACGCTAAACAACCCGCGCGGGCAATTTTTCCGATTCATTTAATTCCCCACGGGGCCCTTAAGGAAAATGCGGCTCCCACGGCAACGTGAAGTCATTGACCATATTCAAGTCGCGCGCGTAGTTTGCAGACATAAATCGCAAGGTCTTTTCCAGCGCTTTCTCGGCCAGCAACTTCCGCGCAGCGTTGAAAGCGTCCGCTTCATTTCGCTCGAAATCTTTCTTGGCGTTCTGGATATGAATGCGATTCCGCAAGCGACGCAACGTATCCAAATCCGCATAGAGCGGAGCATCAGCCCCCAGCAGGCTATGCTTCCTCGCGCTCACAATATGCTTCTCGAACGTGTCCATATTCTTCAGTGTACGAACGTACTCTATGGACGATTTCAAGATATTCTTCACACCCTCCTTGGTGAAGGTCTTTATTTTCCAATGCAGATCGAACAGTACAGCATCGATAATCGATACTAGAAAGACAGTGA
>JBARNF010001051.1:0-3110 GCA_049802835.1 Bradyrhizobium sp. | reverse complement strand
TCAGCGAGAACTGGGAAACGATCCGCGAGGAGGCGGTGCGGCTGTTCGACGAGGGTTTCATCCGCGCCGCCGCCAAGAACAACGACTGGGGCTTTTATTCGTTCTTCAAGAGCGGCTGGAAGCGGTTTTATCTCAAGTGGTACGACGACTTTCTTCCTTCCGCGCGCACGCTGTGCCCGAGGACGGTCGAACTTTTGAATTCGATCCCGACGGTGCACGGCGCGATGTTCGCGATGCTGCCGCCCGGCGGCAAGCTTGGCGCGCATCGCGATCCCTTTGCGGGCTCGCTGCGCTATCACCTCGGCCTCGTCACGCCGAATTCGGACAAGTGCCGGATCCTGGTCGACGGCCAGCAATGCGTCTGGCGCGACGGCGAGGCCTTCATGTTCGACGAGACCTTCATCCACAGCGCCGAGAACTTAACCGACGTCAACCGCATCATCCTGTTCTGCGACGTCGAGCGCCCGATGAAGCTCGGCTTTATCGCGGCCATGAACCGCTGGGTCAGCCACCACATCGTCAAGGCCTCCGCCACCCAGAACGTCGACGGCGAGCATGTCGGCGTGCTCAACACGGTGTTCGGCAAGCTGTACGAATTCCACTTGGCCACGCGGAAGGTGAAGGCGTGGAATCGCACGGTGTATTATGCGGCGAAGTATACGCTGACGGTGGTGATCGTCGGTGCGATCGTGGTGTCGGCGTTTCGGTGAGGGGGAGCTACGCGCTGCAAGGCGACTTCGCGAGGGTATTGCGCCGGGTGGCTTGATGGGTAAACAATGATGTTATCGCGGCAGTCGATCCGCGTGTTCTAGAATCGCGTCGATACGCGGCTTGACCACGTCCTGCACATGCGCAAGGGCTTCCATCACGTCAAGATCAGCGCCCCCAAAGTCTGGCCCTTGCCCGGCGTACGGGTGGTTGGTGTCTCGTACCAGAAACGTCATAGCGAAATGCCAAGTCACGGGGAGAACTTCGTCCTGTATCATTACTGGGCTTTTGGTGGCGTTCTGAGAGGATTTGTCGAGTTCACGGTACCAATACTTGATAAAGCCGGCCAATTCAGCCGCCTGTGGTGATCGATCTTCATTCGCCGCGAGGCGTCCATAGACAGAGGCCATGACCCGCCGGCCAAACTCTTCTCCAAACTTTGCGTCGGCCAGAAGCTTTAAGAGCCAAGTTGCGAACAGTTGCTGCCAAGCCTTGATCGGTATTTGCATTTCAGGCGGAAACTTCGCGTTGACGAGTCCTACATCCGCATCAAATACGAGTGGTCCAGTTTCTTCCACGAACTGTGATAGTAGTAGCGACCCTACTAGCTCGGGACCGGTGTGGAAAACCGATTCGAGAGTCGGAAACAGCTCAGCGCTGGCTTGCGGCATGCGATTGCTCGCGTTTGAAGCGTCAGCCCGAGCCTGTGCTTCCATCGTGCGGCGATATTCAAGCTCAGTTGGCTGAATATCGTTCCATGACTTCAGTGCTGCTGCGGGGTCGCCCGAGAACTTCCCCTGGCGGAGCAAGTCCGCGATCTCGTTATGGTAAGAATCGATCACCGCGCCGCACGCTCGCACGTCTTCCCAATTTCCCGAGCTTTTCGCGGCCGCCAGCGCGTCTTCCCATCGCGACATTAGTTTTTTTCTGAGGTCAATGATGCGTGCCAAAGTGATCTGTTCTGGTGTCATCTGTCTTCCTCGAAGTCATTGTGGCGTGAGACGCCGGGCATCTGCATTCTAACAACCAGTGGCGCCAAATGTAACCAGTGGCGCGCGTACCCACAAAGACAGAATTCCGCTCAGGAGTTGCGATAGCGATAATGCGTTTGTTCGTTGTTGAAGACGTGGTGCATCTAGACCCATGCTCCGTGGCATCTCTTATACCTTTTGCCACTGCCACATGGGCAAGGCGCGTTTCGTCCAATGTGCTGACTCGCTGAGGGCCGAACCTCAGGGCCGGCAACATGCTGGCGAAGGAGCTTTGGGGGAGGCGCTGAAGGGGCGCCCGGTCGAAGGAATAGGCCGCCGACGAAACATGCTCCTTCATGCATCGGTCGCTTCTCATAACCGGCTTTAAGGGTTTTGAGAACTTCGTGTGTGATTTGCCGGATTGCTGCGCGCTCCGGGCTGCTGATTGCTCTTGCCGTCCCGTTCTCCAATGCCATCCAATTCAGCGAGTTTTCCTTTGAAAGACTTGCGTAGACGCTATCCAGAGAGGGACCCACGTGTGCTCCGCCGTCCTGGTTGGCCGCAACCAAAATCAACTGCTTACGTGTAAGACGATTTCCGCTACTGTCGACAAATACGGTAGCGTTCCACCAATGCTCGAACTCTGCCGCGCCCAATTGAGGTGCGTCGTCCAGCATGGCTACATATCTCGCTCTAGGCGTGCCGATGGCAATAGAGACGAGTCCCCCATGCGGCATAAGGTTTTCAGTGTCGATAGGCAGCGCTGTATCGATAAATGTGCCCTTCCTGAGTCCGAGTTGTCCCAACAGCGAATGGGATTGGAGCGTTTCATGCAGAAGGACGCGTAGGGTGACGGCCAATCTCTTCGCTTCGTCTTCGTAGCCTTGGTCGTAAGCGGTGGCAGATCGCTCAAGGAATCCGAGTTGCTCATCTAGATGTAATTCTAAATCGGCCCTGTTGATAGCTGTCTTAGCCATTCTTATTCACCTTCCTATTTCTGTTCTTGATCTGGGTATTCGAGTCGATACCGCTGGTGGTGCAAGGACGGATTCTGTTTTCGGGCCTTTGGCATTCGAGCAAATGCGGGATCTATTCTTGGCGCTTTTTGGCCGTCGGGCAAATCACCTCTCCCACATAGAACTCTGTCAACTCCTTCTGAAAAACATAAATCGCTTTCCCGCTCCCCCAAATCAGCATTATGGTCCGTTCATCCCGTTGCACGGTAGGGGACGGTTCGCGGTCGTCACGGACGTTGGCAGCGGGATGCGGTGGACGCGGGCGGGCGCAGTGCTGTTGGCACCGACGAACGCTGGCTCGCGGACGGTGAAGGCGTGTGGTTCTGATACTCCGATGCTAGTATCCAGCGCGATGCGCGAGAAGCGCATTGCGCGACATGGTGGCCAGAAAGCCCGGTGCACCAGGAAGAGCACG
>JBARNF010001050.1:0-4993 GCA_049802835.1 Bradyrhizobium sp. | reverse complement strand
TCGAGTCCAGCGTCGGCAATGGCGAGTTGCTATCGTCGATGATCAGCGGAATCTCGGTGCAGCCGAGCGCGACGGCGTCGCAGCCCCTCGCCTTCAGCCGCGCGATGATCTCCTGGAAGGCGGCGATCGATCGCGGCTCGAAGCGGCCATAGACCAGCTCATCCATGATGATGCGGTTCGCGGTGATGCGGTCAGCGTCATCCGGACGCGCGAAGCTCACGCCATGCGATAGCAGAGGGCCGCGCCCTCGGCGGAGCAGTCGACGATACCGATATGTTGCATCATCCGTCGTTGCCTCCTCTCACGATTCGTCGCGGACAATGGTCGAGAGACGCGCGATCTCTCCTCCGTCATTGCGAGCGCAGCGACGTGTCCGCCGAAGCCCATCGGGCGAAGGCGGAAGCAATCCAGGCTCGTCGCGCGGACAGACTCTGGATTGCGTCGCTCCGCTCGCAATGACGTCGTGGCAACAGCTCGCTGACCAGACACACCCGCGCCCTGGAACAAGCCGTGACACGGCCAGAGCGGATCACGCAGATCCGCCCTGTCGACGACCACCGCGATGTCCAGCGCCGCGTGCGCGCAGCTACATCACGCCGCGGGACATCATCAGATGCGCCGTGCTGTCCTTCAGCCGTTCCAGGGCGCGATGAGCGGCGATGTGCTCGATGTCACTTCGGGGCAAACCGATATCCATCAGTTGCGCCTCGCTGAGGTCGCGCAGATGGATGCGCATCCTCCGCAGCCGGCGGCCGTCATGAAACGCCCGCCAATAGTGCGCGAGCAGGCCGAGCGGGCCTGGCGTCGCCGCGCCCGGCGGCCCGGCGGCGTTCTTCTCGGGCATGGCGTTGCGCAGCACCGTGATGGCTGCATCGGGGCGCGGCGCGGTTGGCACGCCACGCGCAGCGTTCGCTGCAACGACGGGACGATCGAGACCGAGACGTGCGGCATCGCGCGAGATCTCGGCAGTGAGGTTGGTCTGGGGCGGCATCGGATGCTCCTGCTGCTGTGCCGGCAGGACGCATGGCCAAACAAAAGGCCCCGTCCGATGCCGGCGGGGCCTGGTGGAATGATCGTGTCGTCGAAATCCTAGCGCACGACTCCCCCCACGGCCCCACTGCGGCGGGCCGTATGTTTGCGGTTGGCGGTGCGCACGACGTTGATCATCCTACGTAGTTACCACGAAGATCGCGCAAGATCAAGGGATGTTCCGGTATTGATCGCATCATCGAGGCGAGCTCTCCCGAGCCGACACGACGTCTCCCTTTGCTCAGCTCGAAAGGCGGATTGTCGCTAGCGTCATCCGCCGTTCGCGCGATTGGAAAACGGTGGCGGATCACGCTTCGCTGATCCGCCAGAGGGTCTGACGTCACGGCGTGACGAATTGGCCCATGACTTGCCATTCGTCACATCACACCGCGAGACAGCCATGGATGCGCCGCGCCATCTCTGAGCTTCTCAACGACTCGGTGAGCGGCGATGTAGTCGATCTCGCCGCGTGTCAGGCCGATATCCATCAGCTCCCGGTCGCTCAGGTCATGCAAGGTGACCCGCAATCTCTGGCGTTGGCGGCTTTCCTGAAACGCACGCCAATATCGCGCGAGCAAGCCCAGGACGCTCCGCGCCGGTGCAGCCGGTGGTCCGACAGCATCCTTCTCCGACACAGCGTCGTCCAGCGCGGCAATGGTCGCATCGCGGCGCGCCGCTGCTACAGCATCGTCCATGGCGTCGTTCGCCGACGCGATGGAGCGGTCGAGGCCGAGCCCTGCGGCATCGCGCCGGGTCTCGGATGTGAGGTTGGTCTGGTGGGGTGGCATCGATCGCTCCTGCTGTTATGCCGGCAGGGAGCGTGGCCAAACAAAAGGCCCCGTCCGATGCCGGCGGGGCCTGGTGAGAACATCGCGTCGTCGAACTCCTAGCGCGCGACTCCTTCCACGGCCCAGCCGAAGCGGGTCATGTGGTTGAAGTTGATGATGCACGCGAGTTTGCTCATGGCACGTAGATACCATGGCGGAGCCGCAACATCAAGGGATATGTCGGACTAAAATGCAGCCTGGAGGTGAGTGTTTGCTAAACTGACCTGGATCGACGGAGATACGAAGCTCTTGGGATGAACGCAGCGCGCTATCGCTACAAACACCCCATTTGCTCAGCACAGGCACGCATCATTGTTGGGCGTCACGGCAAAAGATGTCGCAGGGTCACGCTGCTCCCTGCTAATGACGTTATCACGAGAGCATGATTGCGGAGATCGACGAAGCGGACCGCAGCGTCGCTCTGATCGTCCACTCATTCGGCTTAGAGTCCGCCATGGTTACACTCCCTGATCGACCGAACACCGCGCTGCTCGTGATCGACGTGCAGAACGGCGTGGTGGCTGGCGCCCACGATCGTGACAAGGTCGTGGCGAACATCGCATCGCTCATCGAGCGCGCCCGCCAGGCGCGGGTGGCGGTCATGTGGGTGCAGCATCATGATCGAGGTCTGGTCTCGGGGTCGCCCGAGTGGGAACTCGTGCCCGAACTCGCGCCTGTTGCCGGCGAGCCTGTCGTGCATAAGAGCTACCCTGATGCATTCGAAGACACCGAGCTCGAGGCACAGCTCGCAGCCCGCGGCATCGGCCAGCTCATCGTAGCGGGCGCGCAAACCGACCAGTGCATCCGCTCCACCCTGCACGGTGCGATCACCCGCGGCTACGACGCCACGCTGGTGAGCGACGCCCACACGACCGAAGACCTCACCTCGTTTGGCGCCCCGCCGCCCTGCCAGGTCATCGCCCACACCAACCTCTACTGGAGTTCTCACACAGCGCCCGGCCGCAAAGGCGGCACCGCAAGAACGGCCGAGGTCGAGTTCGGCGCGAAGCCCTCATAGGCGGCTCAGCTCGTAGGGCGGATGAGCGTTGGCATGATCCGCCGTATCCAGGCGAAGCAAAGCGGCGGATCACGCTGCGCTGATCCGCCCTACGGATTGGTCGAGCTACCACCGCAATACTCAATCGCGCAAATAAGACCGATCGGCATCCCTCCACAAGGCGTCGCATCTACCAAAGATGCAGCATCGAAAGATGTCCGTGACGAATCAAGCTTTCCCGTGCTGAGGCACCGTTGATTGCTTCGAGCAGAATCGGCACCTCAATAAGTTTGGTGCGCGACTTATGCTATTCACCGCTCATACTGCCTTGGTCATTTCTTCGCACAATTCCTCAACGTTCGCGAACAAACGTTCCAACCGAGTCTGACCGCGTATAGCAACGCTTAGCCAGTAACCAGCACTGCCCAAATTTTGTCGATCTGGTTCCCAGTGCCGCATTGCTGTCAAAGCGGCCTGCCGGGATTGATCGCTTTCGTGAGCAACGTAATTTCGTAAGCCCACCAGAATTTCGAACGCTACACGGCCTTCTTTGTCCTTTGCCGCGATTTCTAACAAACTTCCGACCCCAGCAGCTTTTCTAATCAACTGAACCAGCCCACCGTGTCCACGAAAGTCAAAATATCGATCACCAGTCAACAAGTACTTGCACTGATCGACAGTTGGATGCTTATCGAAAATCACGCCAATGGCTTTGTAAAATCGACTCGGATCACGATTTATCTGGGCTACTAATATGTTCAGTATAAATTGTTCGAATTCTTTATAGGCCCAGATGATTGCGAATTCATAGCAGCTGTCTTGCGCAACATCCGACATCGCCTTATCCTTGGCCTCCTGCACAAAATTTCGAATGGCGACGATCTCATCTTTGATATGCTTGAGCGATTTAGTCGGGCTCTTTTTGCGCATCCTAAAACTTTCTCCAAAGGAAATCCCGCTTCGGCTCGAAGGGCAGATTGGCGTTAGAGCCATCCGACATTTCAAGCCGAAGAGAAGAGGCGGATCACGCTTCGCCGATCCGCCCTATCGGCTTTCGCTTCTTGTACCTCAAATCGTCCCCAGCCGGAGGTGGACCGAGCACCTGCACATCCCAAGCGTGGTTTGTATGTACGAATTCATTTCCTCCTTCTTTGTCGGTCAGCTTAGCGTAGACCAAGAAGCGCGTATGAAGCGGGTGCGCGCACCGCAGCGACTTCGGAAAACGGACGCGCAAATTTGAAGGAAGCGCTTGGCCTGCTATTGGCCTCACGTGAAGGTCACCATGAAGGCCGCTGCCGCTCTCAAGATAAGTTTCGACGACAATGAGAATGTAAGGCTCTTCAGGCTTACCCATCTCCGCCTCCCAAATCAGAGGCACACCTTGCCGAACACAACTGTAAGGCGCAACGTCATTTCGCTTACCAGCGGCTTCAACCACATCGACGCGTGAACGGGCCCAGAAAAGCGCACCAAATTCTATTCCGCGCGCCGAGTAGACGGGCCCCAACCAGAGAGAGTGTCGCCCGGGACATCAATATCCTGCGCCGGAAAACCATTTTTCTAAATTCTTTCAATTGGATCACTCTTATCGACCATCGAGACGGCAATTTTTATATTTCTTTTTTCCAGAATTCATGCTTATCTCCGTGCATCCCACCTCATCAAGAGGGACGTATCGCGATCGTCACGAACGTGGAGGTGGGCTGCGGTGGGCGTGTCGGGTCGCAGCGTGGTTTGGTCCGCGCCGACGAACGATCCGATGCGCACGGTCAAGCCGTGTGGTCCTGGCATCCCGATGCTGATGCCAAGTTCGCGATGCGACGAGCTCGCGGGCGACGGGGGCAACAACGCCGGTCCCCGGGGAGAGCGCGGAGTACGCCGTAAAGCCATTGCGCAGGGAGGGCCGGATGTTCGGCTTCGTACCTGTGGTTCTGCCGCGTGCTTTTTGTTGCACGCGGACCATGGGTGCGACCAGCACCCGGCCTTCCCTGCGCCCTCTATTCTTGAAGAGGGTTTGCGAGTTTCAAAGCTCGGGCGCGAGATGCGTAGCGAGAACGAAACGTCATGGGCGGACGGATCTTACAACGATCTCGCTGTCATTCCGGGGCGCCCGCAGGGCGAGCCCGGAATCCATCTGACG
>JBARNF010001049.1:0-21944 GCA_049802835.1 Bradyrhizobium sp. | reverse complement strand
GTGGCAGGATTGCCGACCAGGTCGATCACGGCCCGGATCGGCTCGCCCGCCGCCTTGGCCAGTTGCTCCAGCGCGTCCGGCGCCTTGCCGTCGACGGCGGCCAGCGCGCCTGCGGCCAAGGCTGCCTCGCGCTTGCGCGCATCGATGTCGACGACGATCGCGCCCTTGCCGCCCATCGCCTTGAGCAGTGACAGCGCCATCAGCCCGAGACCCCCGGCGCCGAAGATCACGATCGGCGTAGCGAAATCCTTTTCGACCTTCTTGAGCGCGCTGTAGGTGGTGACGCCCGAGCAGGCGTAAGGCGCGGTCGTCACCGGATCGAGCCCCTTGAGGTCGAGCAGATGACGCGGATGCGGCACGGTCATGTGGTCGGCATAGCCGCCGTCGCAATAGACGCCGAGCGAGGCCGGCTTCAGACACATGTTCTCATCACCGGCCAGGCAGGTCGCGCATTTGCCGCAGCCGATCCAGGGATAGACCAGCGCGACATCGCCGACCTTCAGCCCGCCCTTCTCGGCCTCGGTGACATCGGGCCCGAACGCCACGATCTCACCGGCGCTCTCATGGCCCATGGTCCGCGGCAGCGAGACGCCGCGGTCCTTCAAGGACAGCGGCTTGCGGCCGTGGCCGAGATCGTAGCCGCCCTCCCAGATGTGCAGGTCGCTATGGCAGACGCCGGCCGCCTTGACCTTGATCAGCACCTGCTTGCCGAACGGCTGCGGCGTCGGCTCATCGACCTCGGTCAGCGGCGCATTGAAATCGGTGACCTTGAAACTCTTCATGCTCTCACTCCCGTTGTCCGGTATTGGGCGGGGACCGGACGGCGCCATGGCGGGACGAGCGGGCGACGGCTGCGCACGGCAACGGTGCCTCGACATATCCTCCCGGCCTGGGCGCCCGGCTGCTCCGGACTGTTCTTTCGACGTCGCGACATTGGCCGGAAACGCGCGGAGCGGCAAGGCTTCGCGCGGCGCTGGCAATCATGGCTGCCCTGCAGCCTTTTGCCTCAGCGAGCTCAGCGTTTTGTCGCCTCGATTGCACCGACCTCCTGAAGCACATCGGCCGTGTGCTCACCCAGGCTTGCAGCGCACGAGCCTGCCGCGACCTTCGCCTCCGACATCCGGAATGGCAGGTTGACCACCTTGAACGTGCCCGCGGCGTCCTCGACCTCGGCCAAGGCGCCGCGGTGGGCGAGTTGCGGATCGGCGAGCGCCTCGGCGACGCTGCGATAGGCCGAGCTCGGCACGCCGCCCGCGTTCAAGGCCTCCAGGCATTCAGCGACGCTGAGCCGGCTCGACCAGGCTTCGACGCCATCCATGAGCTCGCCCCAGTTTGCCCGCCTGTCGGAATATCTCGCGAACCTCTCGTCACTCACCCAGTCCGGACGGCCGATCACCGACATCAAGTTCTGGAACGTCTTCTCGCTGGCGATCGCGATCATGACGTAGCCGTTACGGCATTCCGCGGGACCGAAAGTCGGCCGTGATGGCTGTGCGACCGCAAATTGCGACGACTGCGTCTCGGTCAGCGTCAAGCTCAGCATCGATTCCAGCATCGAGCAGTCGATGTGCTGGCCCCGCCCCGTCCGCTCACGCTGGTACAAGGCGGAGGCGATGGCGCCGAAGGCATAGGTGCCGGTCACGACGTCGGCGTGATAGATGCCGCAATAGTCCGGCCGGCTGCGGCCAGGCTGGTAAGACAGATGCGCCATGTCGTAGCCGGAGGCGGCGTGGATCACCGGCGCATAGGCCGGGAGTTCTGCGGACGGACCGGTCTGGCCATAGCCGGAGATCGAGCAGTAGATCAAACGAGGGTTCAACTCGCCCAGAATAGAGTAGTCGAGCCCGAGCCGCTGCATCACGCCGGGCCGGAAGTTCTCGACCAGGATATCGGCGGTGGCGACGAGCCGGCGCACGGCTTCAGCGCCCTCGGGCGATTTCAGGTCGAGCACGACGCTCTTCTTGCCGACGTTGAGCTGACCGAAGGCGGTCGAGCAGCCGCTGCGGACCGGCGGCCGGGTGCGCATGGTTTCACCTTCGGCTGACTCGATCTTGATCACCTCCGCCCCCATATCTGCAAGCATGCGGGCACAATGCGGGCCGGCGATGGTGGTCGAAAAATCCAGGACGCGGAGCCCCTCGAAGCATCCTGTCAAACGGCTCTCATCGTTTCCAACTAGACTCACGCGTGCAACTCCCTGCTGTTTCTTCTCACTTGGTGCGGGCCGAAGCCCGAAAGGTCGGCTTTGCCTTCGCTGATTCACGAAGCGTAAGCCATCGATGACGGGGCTCGCTGGTTCTAGATCGAACCATTCGATGTCGAAAGAGTTTGGACGTTCGCCCGCGATGCGGCAGCGCTTTCATTGATAAATAGATTGGACCTTTTCTTGCATAGGACCGCCATGGGGCTTGATCGAGGACATCTCTTGCGGGTTCTGTTCGTTACGACCGAAATGGACGATTTCGTCCGGGTGGGCGGACTTGCCGCCGTTTCCGCCGCACTTCCCCGGGCGCTCCGCACACACACCGACGTCCGGATCATGTTGCCCGGCTACCGGGACGTGATCGAACAACTCACCCACATCGAGATCGTCGGCCAATGCGACCCCCTGGCGGAGATGCCGGCCTGCTCGCTGGGACGATCATCGACGCGCGACGGCCTGCCGGTCTACGTCCTGCTGTGCGACGAGCTCTACGACCGGCCGGGCAATCCCTACGGCGACGAGAGCGGGCAGGACTGGGCCGATAACGACATCCGCTTTGGCCGTCTCGCCGCTGCCGCCGCCGAGCTGGCCGCAGGCACGCTGGACAAGAACTGGGCAGCAGATCTCGTCCACGCCAACGACTGGCAGGCGGCGCTGGTGCCGGCCTATCTGGCGTGGCGCGGGGTCGAGGTTCCGTCGATCCTCACCATCCATAACCTCGCCTATCAGGGCCTATTCCCGCGCGAGTCGCTGCGCCGGATCGGCGCGCCGGAATCGTCCTTCCACATCGACGGCCTCGAATTCTACGACAAGCTCTCCTTCCTCAAGGGCGGCCTGATCTATGCGTCGCATCTGACCACGGTCAGCGCGACCTATGCCCGGGAGATCACCACCTCCGAGCTGGGCTGCGGCCTGGAGGGCCTGCTCCGCCAGCGCTCCAACGCGCACGAGCTGACGGGCATCCTCAACGGCATCGACGAGAGCTGGGATCCCCGCTACTGCCAGCAACTGGCGCAGCCCTTTGCCGCAGGCGACTGGAACGGCAAGAAGGCGAATGCCGACTATGTCCGCAAGCAGTTCGGGCTGGCGGTGTCGCGCGGGCCGATGTTCGGACTGGTCGCGCGCCTCGTGCATCAGAAGGGCATCGATCTGGTGCTGGATGCCGCCGACGAGATCGTCGAGGCTGGCGGTCAGATCGTCGTCACCGGCTCGGGCGAACCCCGCATCGAGCGTGCCCTGATGGAGGCGCACCGCCGCCGGCCTGATGCGATCGGAGTGGCGATCGGCTTCAACGATGCACAGGCGCGGCGCATCTTTGCCGGCAGCGACTTCACCCTGATGCCGTCGCGGTTCGAGCCGTGCGGGCTCAGCCAGATGTATGCGCAGCGCTTCGGTTCTCTCCCGATCGGCCATCAGACCGGCGGCCTGGCGGAGACCATTACCGACGGCGAGACCGGCTTCCTGTTCCAGAGGCCGTCGGCGGAATCGTTCCTCGGCGGCGTGAAGCGTGCGTTCTCCGCTTTCACCAGCACCGAGCGGCTGAACGCGATGCGGCTGTCGGCGATGGGGCGCTCGTTCAGCTGGGACTTGTCGGCCGCCTGCTACAACGCGCTGTACCGAAAGATGCTTGCGTCGTAGCCCGCATGAGCGCAGCGACATGCGGGAGATCGAATGTCGCTGATGCTCATCGGGGCCACGCTGATGTCAAAAAGCCCGGGCGATGCCCGGGCTTTTGCATGAGTGGGAGAACGCCCAGGCCGGTTACGCCGCGCGCACCGCTTCGAGGAAATCGCCGACCTCGCGCTTGAGGCGATTGGAGTCGCCGGCGAGCGATTTCGCCGACGACAGCACCTCGGCGGAGGCCGAGCCGGTCTGCGAGGCACCGCGCTGCACGTCGGTGATGTTGGCCGAGACCTGCTGGGTGCCGTGGGCGGCCTGCTGCACGTTGCGTGAGATTTCCTGGGTTGCCGCGCCCTGCTCCTCGACGGCGGCGGCGATCGCCGCGCCGATTTCGGCGAGCCGCTCGATCGTCGAGCTGATCGCCTGGATCGAACTGACGGATTCCTGCGTCGCGGCCTGCACCCCCGAGATCTGCTGCGAGATCTCTTCGGTTGCCTTCGCCGTCTGCTCGGCCAGGGCCTTCACCTCGGTCGCGACCACGGCAAAGCCACGGCCGGCATCGCCGGCGCGCGCGGCTTCGATGGTGGCGTTCAGCGCCAGGAGATTGGTCTGCCCGGCGATGCTGTTGATGAGCTCGACCACGTCGCCAATGCGCGCTGCGGCCTGCGACAGTTCGGCGACCCGGCTGTTGGTCTGGCGGACCTGCTGCACGGCATCGCCGGCCATGCGGGCCGATGCCTGGACCTGCCGGCTGATCTCGTTCACCGAGGACGACAGCTCCTCCGTCGCGGAAGCGACCGACTGGACATTGGCCGAGGCTTCCTCCGACGCCGCCGCCACGACCGTGCTGAGCTCCTCCGAGCGGTTCGCCGTGTTCGTCAGCGTATCCGCCGAGGTTTCGAGGCCCGAGGCCGCCGAAGACACGGTGTTGACGATGTCCGCAATCGTTGCTTCGAAGCTGCGGGTGAGCCCATCGAGCCGGCGGGCCCGATCGATCTGAGCCTGAGCGTCGCGAGCAGCGGCCTCGTCGGACTCCTTTTTGGCGATCAGTGCGTCCTTGAACACCTTGAGCGCGCGCGCCATGGCGCCGATCTCATCCTTGCGGGCCTCGCTCGGGATGTCCGCACCCAATTCGCCATTGGCTAGGCGCAAGGTCACGCCGGTCAGACCGACCAGCGGACCGATGACGCCGCGCACCACGCCGAGGACCACGGCGACCGACACGATCGCGACCAGAAGCAGGATGCCGAGCGCGCCGAACAGGCGCAGCCGCGCGGCCGCGATGGCCTGATCGATCGCCTGATGCGCCGACTTCAGCGCCGCGTCCCGCAGCACGATCACGTTGTTCAGCATCGGCGTGGTCCAGCGGCCCCACTCCTCCGCAGTGACCGGCGAGGGCTGTGCATCGCGCGCCGCCGTCACGATCTGACGATAGCGGCGCTCGCCCTCGCCCATCAGAGTCGAGCGGACGTGTTCGAGCGCGGTGGCAACCTCCGGCGCTTCGCGAACGCTGCGCGCGGCCAGCTCGATCTCCTGCCACAGCAAGGTGACCTGGCCGCTCTGCTCGGTCACTTCCGAAAGGCGTGCCGGGGTCCAGCCTGTGTTTTGGATAAAGAAGCGGAGCACCGCGGAACGCGCGCCGTTGACCGTGCGCATCGCCTGCGCAAGCTGCGCCAGCTGGCCGGACGGCAGCAGGTTCTCGACATCGCCGCCGACACGCGACAGCTCGATCGCGGTCTCGTCGATGGAGGCATTCAGGGCTTCGGCCGCACGCCCGAGACCATCGGTCGTCAGCGCCTGAATGTTGGCCGGGCGCTGGGCCGCCGGAAGCGCAGCCGCCCCGCGGCCCGTGGAGCGGACCTGCTTCAGCGTCTGCTCGGCGGCGTCGACATTCCTGGTCGGCAGCCCGGCAACTCGCACGGCCGCCCTGGCCTGGACCAGCGACTCGTCCGTCGTGGTGATGGCCTTATCCAGCTTGGCAACGTCGCCTGCCGAGGCGGATCCCGATGCGGCGAGCAGGTTCCATTGGCTACGCTCGAGCGGGATTTGCGCGTTCACCTTCATCACCAGCTCGAAGGCGTTGAGAACGCGCTCGGCCTGTTCACGCTTGCGCAGATCGCCCCACCCGCTCCACGCCAGCGCGCAGGCGAAGGCCATGGCAAAGAACCCGGTCAGCAGATTGCCGGCGAGAATCTTCCATTTGAGACTGACCGCGCCGGCCTCTGGATTGACCGTCTCATTCTGCAGCATCGTGCGCTCGGACATTGGCCATTCCAATCAAAGCAGGTCATGCCGACCAGCATCATTACCGGCGGGGCAACGAGACCTGCGCGATGGACCTTGGCAGCGTCTCTGCGGTGTATCTGCCAAGAACTCATCACGTCGACGGCGCGCGCCGCTCTCATGATTAAGAGCTAACTACCACCAATCCCTTAAACTGAATGGACGCGAGCGGTGCCCGGATGCCTCTCAAACGGTGAATTGCGCTGCAGCATGTGCAACTACTCAGTCGTCATCGCATCCGACGGCGGATCATGCAGCACCACGCCAGACAGCGGATCGAACTCGCCGGTCCAGGGCATCCGCTCCAGCGCCGACTGCGTGTGCTGATAACCGGCGTTCCAGCGTGCGGAAATACCTCTCGGGCTGAAATCGATGTCCTTGGTATGGCTCTCGCGATCAAGCTGCGGAGCCAACAGCTGGACAACATGCATCCGCGTCTGACAGCCGTAGCTGACGAGATCGCGAACGGCAGGATCATTCCGGGTCGCTTCCGGCAGGTTCGCGGCCAGCTGGTTGATGACGTGACGCAGCCGGTGGATCTGCTGCTGACGGGCGATATGGCTCGAGATCCGGCTCGAATACTGCACGTCCTTGTGCCGGTTGAGCACCTCCGCCATCGTGGTCGGCTCCGCGCCTTGCGGATTCCACAGATTGATCGCGAAGATCAGGGCGTCCTTGCGCGGGTTGTCGTCAAACACGACCTCGGTCGGCGTATTCGAGAGGATGCCGCCATCCCAATACAATTCGCCGTCGATGCGGACCGCCGGAAATGCCGGCGGCAGTGCACCGGAGGCGAGGATGTGACGCACATCGAGCGCGCCGTCGCGGTTGTCGAAATAATGCATCCGGCTGCTGCGGACATGCGCGGCCCCGACGGTCAGGCGCAGGCCGCCATTGTTCACAAGATCGAAATCGACCAGCTCCTGCAAGGTCTCGCGCAACGGAGCGGTCGCGTAGTAGCCTGCCTGTTCGGCACCGAGCGGATAGGACTCGCCGGCGTGCGCCAGCGCGTTGGGACGAAAGAAGCCGGGAACGCCTTGCGTCACGGTCGTCCAATAGGACAAGCGTTCGTTGAGATCGGGAAACGCCGTCCGCACGGCCCAGGCAGGCTGGCGGTGCATGCGCTTCCAGAACTCCCGAAGCCGCGCCATCCGCTCATGCACAGGGCTGCCAGCGATCAAGCTCGCATTGATCGCACCGATCGACGTGCCGATGACCCAGTCAGGCTCCAGACCGGCCTCGTGCAGCGCCTGATAGACGCCGGCCTGATAGGCTCCGAGTGCACCGCCGCCCTGCAGCACCAGAACCACCTGTCCGGGGATTTTGCTGCGATCGATCGTCGCGCGTGCGCTGTCGTTGACCACGGCCATGTCTCCTGTTTGCCCGCCCCAGCCCTGTCTTGTTCGCCATTCACATGCCGCCGCTACGCAGGCCCGCGCCTTTCCTGCGCAGTCCAGCCAGTCTGACATCAGAGAGCAGATCGCAGCGAATGACAAAAGGATATTGCCTGGTGCCGGCCAGCGGGCTCGTGAGGGCCATCCGGTGGCTGCGCTCAGGCGCTTCGCAGCCGGATTTGCCAACACGACGACATACCGCATCGACATGCAGCATCGGCGGCGCGGGCGGTGCGATCCCGCGAGCTGGCGTTAGGGCCGGCTGGGGACCGGCTCGGGTGGAGGCGGCGGCGGCTGATCGTCATCGGCGATCGCGCGCCAGGCGGCGCCTTCGAGATCCTCATACTGGCCGCTCTTGAGCGACCAGAGAAAGCCGACCAGTCCGGCAAGGCCAAGCGCCAGGGCGAGCGGGACGAGAATAATCATCACTTCCATGACGAGGTCTCCCCCGCGACCTTGCGGGCGCGCAATGCATTCAGCATCACCAGGATCGACGAGCCGGACATCGCTGCCGCCGCAATCAGCGGTGTGACGACGCCGCTGATCGCAAGCGGCACCGCGAGGAGATTGTAGCCGACCGCGAGCCACAGGTTCTGCCGCATCAGATGCAACGCCTTGCGCGCATAGTCGATCGCAACCAGCACCGGTGCGAGCGGCCGGCCGAGAAAGACGAGATCAGCGGTGGCCTGGCTGAGATGCGCGGCCGAGATCGGCGACATCGAAACATGCGCAGCCGCGAGCGACGGTGCGTCGTTCATGCCGTCGCCGACCATCATCGCCTTGACGCCGCCACGCTTGAGCTCCTCGATGCGCGCGATCTTGTCGGCCGGCGTGACGCCGGCGCGCCATTCGCTGATGCCGAGCGCCTTGGCGGCTGCGGCCACCGCCGCTTCGCGATCGCCCGAGAGGATCTCGACCTTGATGCCGCGCCGCTGCAGACCGGCGATGATCTTCGCCGCATCGGGACGCAGTCCCTGGCGCACCGAGAACAGGAACGCCTCGCTGCCGCGGCTGAAGGCGACGACGGAGGCCTCGGGATCGAGATCGACATTCCGTGAAGCGAGCGCCTCGGCGCCGCAGAAGGACGGACGGCCGAGGCGGATCTCGACCCCATCGATGATCGCGCGGACGCCCTGGCCGGGCTCCTCGACCGCGCCCATCAGCGGCGACCTCGCCTTGGCGGCCAGTGCGACGGCCGATGCGACCGGATGATGGCTCGACAGTGCGAGCTGGCCGGCCAGCGCGAACACATCAGCCGGAATGTCGGCGGCGTTGACGACCTCCAGCTCCGGCAGCGTCAAGGTGCCGGTCTTGTCGAAGATGACGTGGTCGGCCTCGGCGAGCCGCTCGATCGCGTCGCCGGCATTGAGCAGCACCCCCGACTTGAACATCGCGCCCGACGCCACGGTCTGCACGGTCGGAATGGCAAGGCCCAGCGCGCAGGGACAGGTGATGATCAACACCGCGATGCCGGTGACGATGGCATCGTGCCAGCCGGCGCCCGCCAGCACCCAGCCGAGCACGGTGAGCGCGGCGGTGGCATGCACCACCGGCGCATAGAGCCGCGAGGCGCGGTCGGCCAGCCGCATGTAGCGCGAGCGCGCCTGCAGCGCGTTGTCGAGCAGGCGCGTGATCTCGGCCAGCAGCGTCCCCTCAGCCGCCGCAGACACTTTCACCCGCAGCGTGCCGGAAATGTTGAGCGAGCCGGCGTAGACGGCCGTGCCCTGCCCGGCCGGCACGTAGAGCGTCTCGCCGGTGATCAGGCTCTGGTCGATCTCGGAGCGGCCTTCGACCACGACGCCGTCGACGGCGCAGCGCTCGCCGGGCCGCAGCAGCACGAGATCGCCAGCGCGGACGGCCGCGACCGGTACCTCGGAGATCTCGTCGGCGCCGATGAACTTGGTCGCGGTCTCCGCCTTCAGCGCCGCCAGATTGCCGGCCACCGCACGCGTCCGTCGTCGCATGTTCTGGTCGAGATAGCGGCCGACCAAGAGGAAGGTCAGCAGCATGATCGCGGCGTCGAAATAGGCGTGCTCGGCGTGGTGGAAGGTCTCGACGATGGACATGCCGAGCGCCAGGATCACGCCGATGCAGATCGGCACGTCCATGTTGACGTTGCCGCTCTGGAGCGCCCGCCAGGCCGAGCGGAAGAATGGCTGTCCGGCATAGGCCGCCGCCGGCAGTGCGATGACGGCCGACAGCCAATGAAAGAAGTCGCGCTGCTCGGGCAGCATGTCACTGACGTTGCCGGACCACACCGGGATCGACAGCATCATCACATTCATGGTCGCGAAGGCCGCGACGCCGAGGCAGCGCAGCAGGAACCGCGACTCTTCGGCCTCGGTCGCCTCGGCGCTTGCCTTCTCGAACGGATAGGCCTTGTAGCCGAGCTCGGCGAGACGATCGATGAATTTGGCCGGATCGAGCGTGCCCTGCTTCCACTCGAGCGCCAGGCGCCGGTCGGTCAGATTGACGCGCGCCAAGGTCACGTCGGGCAGCGCCGACAGCCCGCGCTCGATCTTGGCCATGCAGCCGGCGCAGCTGACGCCTTCGACCGCGAGGTCGATGTGCTTCAGGCCCGAACCGAGGTCTTTCACATAGTGAGAAAAGTCGCGCGTTGCCTGCATGGTCTGATGTCCCCGGTCGTCCTCAGTTCAGCAGCACGCGATTCTTGGACATGAACATGCGCCGGCCGCTGGAGTCGCCTTCGAGCACGAGGTCCCACTGACCGGGCGCGATCGCTTCTGCCGTGCCGCGATAGATGCCGCTGCCGACCTCGGCGAGCGCGACATCCTGATCGGCGCGCTTGTCGGCGGGACGCTCGAGCCGGCCCTGGAATGTCAGGCCAGACACCGGATTGCCGCTCGCGTCACGCGCATTGACCTGCAGGATGGCGGCGCCGGCCGCGCCACGTTCGATATGCGCTTCGACCCGCCAGCGCCGCGCGTCCTGGGCGTGCGCCGCCGCGATCTCCTTCTCATAGGCCAGGCTGGCGCTATAGGGACTGTCGACCTCGGTGCCCGGCAGGGTCGAAATCGCCATCTTCATCATGAAGACGTTGACGCCGATCACGGTTCCGAAGAAGGCGAGGAGCATGGCGAGCACCATGCCGCCGGTCAGCGGCTTGGATCGTTCGGAACGGCTGGCCATTGGCGGGCTCCTTCGGCTCGTTAAGGGTTGACGAAATTGTCGGTGGCGGAGGCGACGACGCCGAGGCCGATGTCGGTGACGAAGAACTTGACGGGTATCGACTTGTCCGGATTGTTCTCGGCCGGCGCGGTGACCAGGAGACGCAGCTCCTCGGTCTGGTCGCGGCCGACCACGATCATCGGCCGGTCCGGCGTGACCGAATCGGCGCCGACGACATGAACGGTCGAGTTCACCGGCCCCTCGATGTCGATGGTGATCACGCGATCGAAGCCGTGCTTGTTGAGAACGCGCACCGTATAGGCATTCCGCACCGAGCCGTCGGACAGCTTGACCGCAATCGGATTGCGATCGTGCAGCACGTTGACCTCGAGCAGCGAGCGGGTCGCCAGCTTGTAGACCATGAAGCCGCCGACCACGGCGATGATCGCGACATAGGCTACGGTGCGCGCGCGCACGAGCTTGTAGACCGGCGGCTTGCCTTCCTGCCGGCGATGGATGTTGATGTCGTTGTCGTAGCCGATCAGGCGCGTTGGACGGCCGATCTTGGTCATGACCGTGTCGCAGGCGTCGATGCACAATCCGCACTGGATGCAATCCATCTGCGACCCATCGCGAATGTCGATGCCGGTCGGGCACACCGCCACGCATTGCCGGCAGTCGACGCAATCGCCGGCGGGCTGGCCGAGCGCACGCAACTCCGCGGCCTTCTTGACCGACATCCGGGTCTCGCCGCGGTCATAGCGATAGGTGACGTTGAGCGCCCATTCGTCGGTCAGCGCGGCCTGGATGCGCGGCCACGGACACATGTAGACGCAGACCTGCTCGCGCATGAAGCCGGCGAGCGTATAGGTCGTCGCGGTCAGGATCGCGATCCAGATATAGGCCAGCATCGGCCCCTGGAACGTGACCAGTTCCTTTACCAGCGTCGGCGCGTCGTTGAAATAGAGCACCCATGCGCCGCCGGTCCACCACGCGATCAACAGCCAGATCGAATGCTTGAGCACGATCTCCGAGATCCGCTCCAGCTTCATCGGATCGCTGGAGGCATCCTTCTTCATGCGCTCGCGCCGGTCGCCCTCGATCAGGCGCTCCACGGCATAGAACAGATCGGTCCACACCGTCTGCGGACACAGATAGCCGCACCAGATGCGGCCGCCGATCGCGTTCATCAGGAACAGGCCGATGGCGGCGATGATCAGGAGCCCGGTAAAATAATAGACCTCCTGCGGCCACAGCTCGATGAAGAAGAAGTAGAAGCGGTGGTTCGGGAAATCGAGCAGCACCGCCTGGTCGGGCGCGCCGAGACCGCGATTCCAGCGCAGGAAAGGCAGGAAGTAGTAGACGCCGAGGCAGAAGCCCATCAGGCCCCATTTGATCCGGCGGAAGGTCCCGGAGACGCTTTGCGGATAGACCTTCTTGTGCGCGGCATAGAGCGGACCGTAATCGTCCACCGGCTGCAGGTCGTCCGGGTTTACGGTCTGGTTCATGGCTCGTGATTCATGGCTGGGGTCGTCTCGCATTTACGGCCGAAGGTATGCCCACCTCCGGCCGCTCGGTTGATCCAGCTCAATTGAGGGGAAAGTTCCGTTGAAATTCCGCTACTTTCCTCCGCCCAGCGAGTGGACGTAGACCGCCATCGCCTTGACCGTAACGGGATCGAGACGGCCTTCCCAGGCCGGCATGACGCCGCCGCGACCATTGGTGATGGTCTCGATCAGGGTCGCCTCATCCGCGCCGTAGAGCCAGATCTTGTCGGTCAGGTTCGGCGCACCGACGTCCGGATTACCCTTGGCATTGTCGCCATGGCAGGCCACGCAGTTCTCGGCAAAGACCTTGGCACCCGCCTTGGGGTCATAGCCCGGCCGGGTCGGCAGGCCCGCGAGCTCCCGCACGTAGTTGGCGACCGAGACGATCTCCGCCGGCTTGAGCAAGCCGTCCTTGCCGAAGGCAAGCATCTGGCCTTCACGCGTCTTCGGATGACCCGAGCGCACGCCATAGAGCAGAGTCTGCTGGATCTGCTCCAGCGAGCCGCCCCACAGCCAGTCGTCGTCGTTCAGGTTCGGGAAACCCTTCGCCCCGGTCGCGCCGGTGCCGTGGCAGGCGGCACAATTGTCGCCGAACACGGTCTTGCCCTTGGCGCGCGCCAGAGCCAGCATCGCCGGATCCTTCTCGATGTCGGCGAGCGAGGCGGTCGCGAGCGCCGCCATCTTGGCGCCACGGATCTTCTCGAGATTTGCGAGCTCGACCGCCACGTCCGCACGGGACGAGTAGCCGAACATGCCCTGCGTGTTGCTGGAGATCAGCGGCCAAGCCGGATAGACGAGCCAGTAGCCGATCGACCAGACAATGCAGATGTAGAAGGTGATCACCCACCACCGCGGCAGCGGGGTGTTGAGCTCCTTGATGCCGTCCCAGGCGTGACCGGTCGTGGCCGTGCCTGTGACGCTGTCAACTTCGGTGTGGTCAGCCATGATGAATTACTCCTCCCGCAACGGCATGCTTGCCGCCTCGTCGAAAGCGGCCTTGTTGCGAGGCCAGAGGGCGTAGGTGACAATCGCGATGAAGATCGCGACGAAGATCGGGGTCCACAGCGTCGTCACGAGTGACGACGCGATGTTTTCAACTGCAATGATGGGCTTCATGATGTTGGCCTCTCGAGCTCAGCGCAGGTTGGCTTTTTCGTTGTAGAGCTTGAAGTCGACCAGCGTCCCAAGCATCTGCAGATAGGCGACCAGGGCATCCATTTCCGTCGGCGCACCGGCCTTGCCGTCGAAATTGCGCACCACCGCCTTGGGATAGCGCTTGGTGAACGCCTCGGCGCCGGCAGCGTCCGGATCGACCTGCGCCTTCATGTCGGCCGCTGCGTTGGCGATCTGATCGTCGGTGTACGGCACGCCCACCGCACGCAGCGTCTTCAGGTGATCGGCAACGTTGGCCAAGTCGACCTCCGTCTCCTTCAGGAAGGGATAGCCGGGCATGATCGACTGCGGCACGATGGCGCGCGGGTTGGTTAGGTGGGTGACGTGCCAGTCGTCGGAATATTTGTTGCCGACGCGGGCGAGGTCAGGCCCCGTGCGCTTGGAGCCCCACTGGAACGGGTGGTCGTACATGCTCTCCGCCGCCAGCGAGAAGTGGCCATAGCGTTCCACCTCGTCGCGCAGCGGACGGATCATCTGCGAGTGGCAGAGATAGCAGCCCTCGCGGACGTAGATGTTGCGGCCTGCCAGTTCGAGCGGCGTATAGGGACGCACGCCGTCGACCGCCTCGATCGTGCTCTTCAGATAGAAGAGCGGGGTGATCTCGACGAGGCCGCCGATCGCAATCACCAGCAGGATGCCGATGACCAGGATGATCGAGTTCTTCTCGAAGACTTGGTGTCGTTGCCAGAATGACATGGTTGATACCTCACTCCGCCGGCTGAAGGGCGACGGGCGACTGAACTTCCGCCTCACCGACACGGACCGTCATCCAGAGATTGTAGGCCATGATGAGTGAGCCGATCAGGAACAGCGCGCCACCGGCGGCACGGATGATGTAGAAGGGGTGCATCGCCTCGACGGTCTCGATGAACGAGTATTCGAGGAAGCCGAGCGCCGTGTACGACCGCCACATCAGGCCCTGCAGGATGCCCGAGACCCACATCGCGGAGATGTAGAGCACGATGCCGAGCGTGGCCGTCCAGAAGTGCCAGTTCACGAGCTTGAGGCTGTAGAGACCCTTGCGGTTCCAGATCCAGGGCACGAGGCAGTACAGCGCGCCAAAGGAGACGAAGCCGACCCAGCCGAGCGCACCGGAGTGCACGTGACCGATGGTCCAGTCGGTGTAGTGGCTGAGCGAGTTGACCACCTTGATCGACATCATCGGACCTTCGAAGGTCGACATGCCGTAGAAGGCGACGGAGACGACCAGCATGCGCAGCACGGGATCGGTCCGCAGCTTGTCCCACGCCCCCGACAGGGTCATCAGGCCGTTGATCATGCCGCCCCAGGAGGGCATCCACAGCATGATCGAGAAGGTCATGCCGAGGGTCTGCGCCCAGTCCGGCAGCGCCGTGTAGTGCAGGTGGTGCGGGCCGGCCCAGATGTAGAGGAAGATCAGCGCCCAGAAGTGGATGATCGACAGCCGGTAGGAATAGATCGGCCGCTCCGCCCGCTTCGGGATGAAGTAGTACATGATGGCGAGGAAGCCGGCGGTCAGGAAGAAGCCGACCGCGTTGTGGCCGTACCACCACTGGAACATAGCATCCTGCACGCCGCCCCAGGCGATGTAGGACTTGGAGCCGAAGAACGACACTGGCAGCGCCGGATTGTTGCCGAGATGCAGCACCGCGATCGTGACGATGAAGGCCAGGTAGAACCAGTTCGCCACGAAGATGTGCGGCTCCTTGCGCTTGATGATCGTCCCCAGGAACACCAGCAGATAGGTCACCCAGACGATCGTCAGCCACAGGTCGGAATACCATTCGGGCTCGGCATACTCCTTGCCCTCGGTGACCCCGAGCAGATAGCCGGTGCCCGCGATCAGGATGAAGAAGTTGTAGCCGAGCACCACGAACCAGGGCGCAAGGTCGCCGACGAGCCGCACCCGGCAGGTCCGCTGCACGACGTAGAACGACGTCGCGAGCAGCACGTTGCCGCCGAAGGCGAAGATCACAGCCGAGGTGTGCAACGGTCGCAGACGGCCGAAGCTGGTCCACGGCAGATCGAAGTTCAGCCAGGGCCAGGCGAGCTGCGAGGCGATGATCAGGCCGACGGTGAAGCCGGCGATGCCCCAGAACATCGCCATGAACGAGGCGAACTTGATCGGACCGAGATTGTAGTTCGGCCGGCCGTTGACCTCCTGCGGAGGCAGCTCACCGCGCTCGAAGTAGCGGTTGAGGATGAAGAAGACGGACGCCGCGCTGGCGGCAGCCGCGAGCGAGGCGTGGAACGCGAAGGCCGAATCCAGCGCCTTCGCCGCAGCGAAGACGCACAGAAAGGCGGTAACGGCGAATGTAAGCGACAAGCCACTTTCGCCGATGGTCATGGATTTTGTTGATGAGGACGCGCTCATGCGGAATCTCGCTGAAAGAACACGAGCCCAGCAACCACAATCGCCCACACGTGGAATTGATCGAAATCAACTTTGCGACCAGTTCGCCGGCAAAGAACTAAAGTGTTGCACGACCAGGCGCGCGCCAGACGGCGGCTGCCGACGTGCAGAAGCAGAGACCCGCGCGCGCAGAACGCGTGCGGGTCTCTGTTCTTAGACGTTCGTATCAGGCTTTGAAGATCGGCTCTCCGCCGTCAGTCCTTGGCGGCGGCTGCAAGCGCTCTGACGATGTCTTCGCGGGCGACGATCCCGACCAGGCCGTGGTCGCCGCCGGTCACGGGGAGGCTGCGGATGCGGTGCTCGACCATCAATTGCAGCACGCGCGTCAGCTTGGTGTCCGGCCTGACATAGATGAATTCGGACGTCATCACGTCGGCGACCGTCCGGTTCATCAGGTCGCTGTAGCGCGGCAGCATCTGATTGGGCGTGAAGGCGAAGCACTTCAGCACGTCGAACTTGGTGACGATACCGATGACCTCGTCGTTCTCGACGACGGGGTAGGTATTGAAGTCGTCACGGTCGAACATCTCGCCGAGCTCGCGGATGGTCGTCTCCCGGGTCACGGTCGTGACGTTCCGCGTCATGTAGTTGCCGGCGGTTTCCTCGAGAAATCTGTACAAGGCGGCAATCCTGTTCTCGGATGGAACGATCGGAATTTCAGTGCGACAGCAGCACGCAACGCTCGGTGCGGGTCACCAGATTCTCGGTGACCCCGCCGAGCACGAGCTCGCGGAAGCGCGAATGGCCATAGGCTCCGGCGACGACGAGGCCGGCAGTGATATCCGCGGCGATCGCGTCGAGCTTGGCCGCGACGTTGCGTCCCTGCCCCGGCTCGTCGACCCGGGTTGATGCAACGATCCCGTGGCGGCCGAGCCATGCGACGACATCATGCAGGCGCGCCTCGCAGGCGTCGTACGCGGAAGCGTTTTCCAGAATCTCGACGACGACGACGTTTTTCGCCTTAGCGAGCAGCGGCAGCGCGTCGGCGACCGCACGGCGCGCCTCCGGGGTCTCCTTCCACGCCACCAGCACCGTCCCGAGATCGAGCCAGCTGACATTGTCCGGCACCACGAGCAACGGCCGGCCGGCCTGCATCACCAGATCCTTGGGACTGGCGATCGCGAACGCATCGGAAATGCCGGGCGGGACGCTTCCGGTCACGAGGATATCCGCAGCGCGTGCCTGGGCCAGAACGTAACGGGCCGGAAAGTCCAGCGTACTGCGCCAGCTCAAGGGAGCGGCGCGGTCGCCGACCACGGCGCGGAATTGCTGTTCGAGCTCTCCGAGCCGGGTATGAAGCGCAGCCTCACCCTGATCGATCAGGTCCTGAGCCTGCTCGCCGGTCGTGAAATACAGCGGCGGGGTGAACTCGGCCGCGGCCACGCCAATCATCCCGGCCTTGAATCGCTCCGCCAGATCGCCTGCAACCTGAAGGCGGGCGTCATTCGGCTGGTTGAGCGCAAGGCTCACCATGACTGTCGCGAACGTCATCCCGCCTCTCCAAACATTGCTTCCATGCAACTCTTAGAGATGAAATCACCCGCCGTGATGAGATAGATCAATATGCAGCAGCGGAACGCGGAAGGAGGCGGCCGATGGAACTCGACCGAAAACCGCAGAAAGCCTTGAATTGTCGGACCAAAGTTTACATCGGCCCGGGAGTCCGGCGGCACAATCTGGTATAGAATACCGCAGTGGCCGGCTGCTCCGGCTGCGGCCGATCCCGGCAACCAACGAATCCATCGAAAGTTTCCAAGTGCGCGGCGTCACCCAACCTTTCCCGGACGCGGACCTCCGGCCCGAAGACGCCCGCGCGCTGGGCTTCGGCGCATGGGATCTCGACCTGGCGACCGACGAATTCTACTGGTCGGTGACCACGCGCAAACTGTTCGGCATCCCCGCCGATCAGCCGATGACATACGGGTCGTTCCTGGTGCTGCTCGCAGCCGCGGATCGTGCGCTGGTCGAAGCGGCGATCGAGCACTCGCGTCACCAGGGGACCGGGGTCGACCTGTCGTTCAAGATGTCCGGCGGCCACTGGATTCGCGTGCTTGCCGGCGTGGTGCCCGACGAGACCGGCGTGCCCCGGCATTTGCGCGGCATCGCCCTCGACGTCGACCAGGAGAAGCGGCTGGAAGAGGCGCTGCGCCTGCGCGAGCAGCATTTCCGCTCCATCCTGGACACCGTACCCGACGCGATGATCGTGATCGACGGCAGCGGCATCATCCAGTTCTTCAGCGCCGCGGCCGTGCGGATGTTCGGCTATACCGAGCAGGAAGCCGTCGGCCTCGACGTCAGCGAGCTGATGCCGGACCCGGACCGCTCACGCCATGCCGGCTATCTCACCCGCTATCACGCCAGCCGCGAGCGCCACATCATCGGCATCGGCCGCATCGTGACCGGGCGCCGCCGCGACGGCGCGACGTTCCCGATGCACCTGTCGATCGGCGAGATGCAGTCCGGTGGCAAGCCTTATTTCACGGGCTTCGCCCATGACCTCACCGAGCACCAGCAGACCCAGGCGCGACTGCGCGAATTGCAGTCGGAGCTGGTTCACGTGTCGCGTCTCAGCGCAATGGGCGAGATGGCGTCTGCGCTGGCGCACGAGCTGAATCAGCCGCTGGCGGCCATCAGCAACTACATGAAAGGATCGCGCCGGCTGCTTACCGGCAGCAGCGACCCGAATACGGGCAAGATCGAAAGCGCGATGGATCGCGCCGCCGAGCAGGCGATTCGCGCCGGCCAGATCATCCGCCGGCTGCGCGACTTCGTGTCGCGGGGCGAATCGGAAAAGCGGGTCGAGAGCCTGTCGAAGCTGATCGAGGAGGCGGGCGCGCTCGGGCTCGCCGGCGCCCGGGAGCAGAACGTCCAGCTCCGCTTCCAGCTCAGTCCGGATGCCGATCTGGTGCTGGCGGACCGGGTCCAGATCCAGCAGGTGCTCGTCAATCTGTTCCGCAACGCGCTGGAAGCCATGGCGCATTCCGCACGGCGCGAGCTCGCGGCGACCAACCGCAGAATCAGTGACGACTTGATCGAGATCGCCGTGTCCGATACCGGAACGGGCTTTCACGACGACGTCATGCCCAACCTGTTCAAGACCTTCTTCACCACCAAGGACACCGGAATGGGAGTCGGCCTCTCAATCAGCCGTTCCATCATCGAGGCCCATGGCGGGCGCATGTGGGCCGAGAACAACGAGGCAGGCGGAGCGACATTCCGCTTTACCCTGCCAGCCGCCCCAACCAAGGTTGAGCATGATGGCTGATCGGGCGAAGGTCTATGTGATCGACGACGATGAGGCGATGCGGGACTCGCTCAACTTCCTGCTCGATTCATCCGGGTTTGACGTGAGTCTGTTCGAGCACGCGCAAGCGTTTCTCGACCGCCTGCCGACGCTCGGCTTCGGCTGCGTCCTCTCGGACGTGCGGATGCCGGGCATCGACGGCATCGAGCTTCTCAAGCGCATGAAGGGCACCAACAGCAGCTTTCCCATCCTGGTCATGACCGGTCACGGCGACGTGCCGCTTGCGGTGGAAGCGATGAAGCTCGGTGCGATCGACTTTCTGGAGAAGCCATTCGAGGACGAGCGACTGGTTGCGATGATCGAGACCGCGATCCGGGAGGCCGAGCCGGCCGCCAAGACCGAATCGATGACGCACGACATTCTGGTGCGAATTGCGAGCCTGAGCCCAAGGGAGCGCCAGGTGATGGACGGATTGATGGCCGGGCTCTCCAACAAGCTGATCGCGCGCGAATACGACATCAGCCCGCGCACGATCGAGGTTTATCGGGCCAATGTGATGACCAAGATGGGAGCCAACAGCCTCTCCGAGCTGGTCCGTCTCGCGATGCGTGCCGGCGCGCTGAAGGATTGAGCTAGATCAAGCTGACTTGACGAGATCGAGTGTTATGTTGCGCATCGGTTCAACATGACATTCCCGCGGCACGTGCCATGTCGGCTCACAAAAAACCTATGGTCTACGTAGCCGACGACGATGCTGACGTCCTCAGCTCGCTGCGCTTTCTGCTGGAGGCCGACGGCTTCGACGTCCGCACCTTCCGCAGCGGCATCGCACTGCTGAACGCATCGGACCGCGCGCCGGTGGACTGTTTCGTCATCGACTACAAGATGCCGGAGCTCAACGGGGTCGAGCTCGCCGAGAGGTTGCGCAAGCAGGGCGCGACGGCTCCGGTGGTGCTGATCACGGGCCATTACGACGACCGGCTGGCCGCACGTGCCGCCGCCGTGGGAATCCAGGACTTGCTGCTGAAGCCCCTGCTCGACGAGAATCTGGTCAAGCGGATTCGCAAGGCGATCGCCGAGGAGTCCCCCCCTCCCGCGGCCCAGCGCGTCTCCTGACTGGGACCGCCGATCTCAAGTCCCTGACTCTTGCTCTTGCGCGCTCTTGCGCTGGTAGAATCGTTTCAGGGGCTTCAGATCGAAAGCGGCCCTGGCCTACGTAGATCTACGTAAGGGACCCCCCTTAAGATATCGCGCGAAATGTCCTTAACGGGAGCCGCCGTGTACCACATCGCCATCCGCCGCAAGGAGATGGTCATGCTCAATCAGCCGGTTACCAGTTCGGTCGTCAGCCCCACCGCCACCCCCGCCGTTCCGTCTCCTGCAGTCAATCCGTTTGCCGAAATCACCGGTCATGCCGGGCTGATCGCCAGCGAGTTCTCCTACAAGAAGGACGAGGAGATCTATGGCGAGGACGAGCCGGCCGAATACGTCTATCAGGTGATCTCAGGGGCTGTTCGCAGCTACAAGTTGCTCTCTGACGGCCGCCGCCAGATCGGCGCCTTCCATCTTCCGGGCGACGTGTTCGGCC
The DNA here is from genome assembly GCA_049802835.1 of Bradyrhizobium sp. Taxonomy (GTDB): domain Bacteria; phylum Pseudomonadota; class Alphaproteobacteria; order Rhizobiales; family Xanthobacteraceae; genus Bradyrhizobium. The sequence goes on along the minus strand of JBARNF010001049.1, from coordinate 1,371 downwards.
TCGAATTCGGCTCCATGCACCGGCTTGCCGCCGAGGCCATCATTGATACCACCGTCCGCCTGGTGAAGCGCCGCAGCCTCGAGCATGCCGCAGGCGTCGACGTCGCCGTTGCCCGCAAGCTGTGGACCATGACCGCCGGCGATCTGCGCCACGCCGAGGACCACATGCTGCTGCTCGGACGCAAGACCGCGATGGAGCGCGTTGCCACCTTCCTGCTCGAAATGGACCGCCGCCTCGCCGTCGCCGGCATGATGGCGCTGCCGATGTGCCGCCGCGACATCGGCGATTATCTCGGCCTGACGCTGGAGACCGTGTCGCGCGCGCTGTCGCAGCTGCAGAGCCAGGGTGTTCTCGGCTTCTCCGGGGCCCGTCAGATCGTCCTGCGCAACCGCCAGCGCCTGCGCAGCATGGACGCCTGAAGCCTCCGTTCCCTCACGCCCTGCGCGTGCTCTGTCCGGTCTCAGGCATCAAGAGCACGATCAGAACCAGACCCGCCAGCGCCACACCCGACAGACCCATGAAGGCGGTGGCACTGCCGAACCTGTCGCTGACGATACCGGCCACGACCGTCGACAGCGACGCGCCAATGCCCGTCGCCGTCCCAACGATGCCCTGCGCCAGATTGAAGTGGCCGCTGCCGAAGGCCACGTCGGCCACCGTCAGCGGAATCATCACGGCGAAGACCGCGGCCGTGACGCCGTCGAAGATCTGCACGGCGACCAGGACGTAGGGGTCGTTCACGACGGCGAACAATGCGCCGCGAGCGGCAAGCGCGGCAAAGCCCAGCATCAACAGCGGCCGGCGGCCCCATTGCTGCGCCACCGCACCGACCGAGGGCGAGGTCAGCGCGACGATCGCCTGCGGCACGACGATGCAGAACGCGATCAACATCGGCGCCCATTCGCTCGATTTCGTCGTCACCACCCCCGCCATCAGCGGCAGCATCGCGGCGTTGGCGAGCTGCAGCAGAAACACGCCGAGCGCAAACACCAGCAGCGCACGCTGCCGCAACAGGTCGAGCAGGCCAGACAGCCGCGCGACCTCCCTGTCCTCCCGATAGGCTTGGCCATGCGCCCGCGCGATGTCAATTTCGCGGTCGCGAATCCGCGACAGCGCGATCAAGGTCGGAAAGGCGAGAATGAAGGTCACCAGGAAAACGGCGCGGCTGGAGATGAGATAGCCGCAGGTCCCCATGACGGCCGCCGCCATGCCGTTGCCGAGCGAAGCGAAGCGCGCGTTGCGGCCGAGCCGCTCCGCCATGCCGCGCGGCCCGACCAGGCCGAGGCTGATGGCCGCAATCGCGGGACCAAGGACGCAGCTCGCGGCGGCATGCAGGATCGCGGCGCTGGCAACCACGGGAAAGATTGGCCA
>JBARNF010001048.1:0-29668 GCA_049802835.1 Bradyrhizobium sp. | reverse complement strand
CGGCTCCAGTGCCGGTCGGTCGATTTGTAGCGCACCGGGCAATGGATGCCGATCACCCGCTGCAGCGCGCCGAGGTCGAGCACCTGGGTCCGGCGCAGCAGGCCGCCCGGGCGCGATGTCGCCCATTCCTGCGCGAAGGCGCGGGTGAACAGGCCGGGGCCGGTCGAGAGCCAGACGAGATCGGAATCGCCGCGGTTCATCGCGGCGACCGCCATGTCGAGGGCGCGCATGATGACGGGGTGCTCGGGCGTCGCGGCGATGAAATTGTTGCCGATCGAGCCGTAGTTCTCCTGGTGAACCACCAGCGTCGCATCGGACCGGATGAAGCCGTCGACCGGCGCCAGGCAGCGGTCGTCGGCGTCGGCGTAGATGCCGCCGCGCGCGGCGAGATAGGCGAGGCGGAACAGGTCGGCCTTCTGCGCCGGCATCCGCGTGCGCCGATAGGCGGACGCGACATCGTCGCCGAACGCCGCGTCCAGGAAGTCGTTCGCCTGCTGGTCGTCGAAGCAGGTCCAGCGGTGCTGCGGATTCAGCGCGCGCCAGGACGACATGATCCCGCGGACGTCGTCCGGCGGCTCGGAGTCCCAGAACTGCACGATATGGCGCGGAATGGGGCTGACGGCGCCGTCCTCACCGGCCGCGGGACGCGGCTCCAGCCGTCCGCCCTGGCGCAGCGCGATCGCGGTGATGATGGCGGCCGGGGTATAGTCGGGATAGCTCCCGACCAGCCGGCGCAACGGCTCGAATTGGTCGTCGAGCGGCAGCAGGCGAACGAGCCGCAACTGCGCCAGCGCGTCGGCATCGAGTGCAAACTCGTCCAGCAATTGGCCGACATGATTTTGCGACAGGCCGAGCGACTGCCTCTTGAGCAGCAGCGACGAACGGTTGATGCGGACAAAATCCGACAGGGCCCTGCGTGAGCTCTCCAGGTCCAGGTTCATCAGAGCCGCCCTGGAAAGCTCGAAATGGGCCCACGCATCGCCCGGGTTGAGGCCGATGGAGGTGCGATACGCTGCGATCGCCTCGTCATAACAGAACTGTGCTTCGGCATTCTGGCCTTGGAACAGGGCAACGCGCGCGCGATCCATCACGCTCGTTGCCGGCGCCGCATCCAGAGCCGTTTCTGCGTCGGCATAGGAGCCTGTCAGGGTCATGATCTGCACGCGGTGCGACCATAGCCAAAAATTGGGGTGCGCGGCGTGGGCTAACGCTTTGTCGAGCAGGTCCCGCGCGCGAGGCCAGTCGCGCAGGTGACGCAACAGCTCGACCTCCATGCCGACCATTTCGGGATGTGCTCCGATCTGCTCTCGTGCCATCTCGATGGTCTCAAATGCTTCCTCGCGCCGACCGAGTTCGAAAACCGTCCGCGCGGCGCCAAGACGCACCCAGACATTGGTAGGATGTGCGGCGGCCGCGCGCATGTAGAGCGCCAGCGCCTCCTCCGGTTCATCGCGCTGCACGGCCAGTTCGGCGAGCGCACTTAGCGCGCCAGCGTGACCGATCTCTGTCTGAAGCGCGCGCTTGAGCCATTCGCTAGCGGACTCCGGCCGGCCGAGCGCGCGCTCCTCGGTTGCGGCTTCTATCATCGCCTGTACGTTGTCCGGATGATGCTCGAGGAGGGCGATAAACGCCTGGAGCGCGTCGGCGCGGCGATCCTGTCGGCGCATGAGCAGCCCGCGTTGCATCAACGCGCGTGCTTCCGCCGGCGAGCTCGCGAGAACGTCGTCGATCATGGCCGAACTCTGCTCAACTTCGCCCTGATCGCGCAACTCGACCGCGATCTCGATCAGTCTCGCTTTATTGGTCGGGTCAGATTTTGCAGCTCGTCGGAACATCTCGATCGCCGTGTTCCGATCGCCGCGTCGGCGCATGATGTTGCCGAGTGCCGCCAGGCTATCGGCGTGATTTGGTTGAGACGCGACGACGGCAGAGAACAAGTCGGCAGCTTCATCGAGCCGATATTGCGCCTCAAGGAGATGACCAAGTGCAATTCTTGCTCCGTTGTTGTCGGGCTGCGCAGCGAGAGCCTCACGCAATGCGGCTTCCGCCTCGTCCATTCTGCCAATCCGGCGCAGCGCGTAGCTCAGGCCGACAAGTGCGGCCAAGTTGCCCGGAGATACATCGATCGCGGCTCGAAACTTTCGCTCGGCCTCGTCCGGCCGCGAAAGACGAAGCAAGATATGCCCAGCCTCGATATTGGCATGAGGATAGGATGGGGCGCATCTGTCGGCGCTCTCAAATGCTTCCAGTGACTGCTCAAGACGGCCCAGGCTTCGGAGCGCATAACCAATTCCGAGATGGGCGGAGCGGGCATCGATGCAACTGCTTGCGACGCGCGCGAATCTTTCGATCGCTTCATCAAACCGCGCAAGCTTGTGCAAGCAGTTGCCGATTTCGATCTGCAGATCCGGTGCGTCCGGGGAATGCTCGGCAGCCCGTTCAAAGAATCTCAAAGAAGCTTCGTGGTCACCGCGTTCGCGGGCGATCATCCCGAGTGCGCGCAGCGTTCCGATGTTGGCAGGCTGAAGCTCGACGATCTTCTGGAAACAGGCCGTTGCTTGATCGAGGTGCCTGGCTTTACGATGGACCCAGCCGAGCGCATTCAAAGCGCTGATGTTCTCTGGCGCCTCCTGCAAGACGTCCCCAAGGACCTGCTGGGCATCGTCCAGCGCGTCAATTTCCCGGAGACGGTGCCCGAGCTCGATCCGAAGACCAAGATCGGAAGGATCGAGCGCAATCGCCTGACGAAGAACCGAAGCCGCCTCTGACGGATTGCCGCTCTGCGTCAAGAGTTGACTCAGGGTGCGCAGGTGGGACGCCTTAGATGGTTCGTGCGCCACAACGTCGCGCAATGCCGCGACGGCCTCTTCGATCCGGCCGAGTTCACGTAGTAGATTGGCCGCCTCGACCAGTGCGGAATTGTTCGAGGTCGCGGTTGCTGCGCTCTGAAACGCCTGCAGCGCGTCCTCCGAACGGCTCATGGACTTCAGCGTGTAGCCAAGCCCCATACTGGCGCCGCCATGATTGGGCTCCAGCGCGAGTACGCGACGGAAAGCGCGCTCGGCGTCGGCCAATTGTTTGAGGTGTCGGAAGGTGTGACCGAGTCCGATCAGCGCGGCCTTGTTGTCTGGGTCGAGATCGAGGCCTCGTTCGAACGCCGCACGCGCTTGTGGTATCTGCGCCACGTGCAGATAGTCATAGCCGCTCTCAATCACTGCTGTCGCATTCGTGGGGTCGAGCGCACAAGCCGCCGCGAACGCGTCGAGCGAAGCAGTTCGATCTCCGCTCGTTCGCGATTTGCGCCCTCTTTCGATCAGTTCTCGGACCTGCTCGGTTTGAGACATCACCTATCCGCTGAATCGGCCATTATCACTGCTTTCAGAGCAAGCACGTCGTCGCCGAACGATATTGCCGAAGCGGCGGTCGAGAAGAACCGTCTTGTTTCAGAGTTAACCAGTCGATCGGCAGCAAAAGCAGCTCATTCCAGCTCCATCAATCCTCGCGCGAGCAGACCCATCAGATCCGCTGTCCGCGCTTCCGCGGGGCCCTGCCGCGCGCCGCGACGCGATTGGCGCGGGCTCTCGCCGAAGGCCTGGCGGTAGGCGCGGTTGAAGGAGGCGATGCTCTTGAAGCCGTTGCCGTAGGCCACCGGTGCTATTCTCCTGTTCATGAGGCCAGGCTCCTTGATCGTCTCGCGAACACGCTCGAGCCGGCGCGAGCGGACGTAGCTCGCGACGCCCCCGACCGGCTCGAACAGCCGGTACAATGAGGCGCGCGACAGGCCGAATGCTCGTGCAAGCGTTGCCGCACTCAGATCATGCGCGTTCAGATGTGCGTCGATGTAGTTTCGAATGGTCACAAAGGACGCCAGCTCGGATGTCGCAGCGTCCACCTGTCCGCCGTCCGCGGTCAGGAGATTGAGCGAAAGCGCGGCTACTCCCTCGATGACGTCGTCGAGCGCTTGCTGGCCCGTTCGCCGGACTTCGTCAGCCACGGTTTGCAATGCGGCGCCGAACACCGCGACGGCTGCGCTGGAGGCGAGGACGCGGCCATGCATCCGATCATCGTGGACGCCATTCAGCCTTCCCTGCGAGAGCCACAACGTGACGTGGGCACCCGCTTCGCCGTCTTGCCAGGCAAGACGAAAGGGATAGCGAAGACTGAACACCAGGATACTGCCAGCCGTACACAGCCGCCGATGGTTCTGTGTTTCGAGGCTCATCGTGCCCGAGCGGATCAGACAGAGCGCGATCTGATCAAAGGAGCGGCCGTTGGTCACCCGGGGGATGCGGAGCAACTCCGGCGGCCCGCCCTGAGACATGCTGAGCGCGCCGCGTTGCGTGGCCCACACGCTGAACGCGTCGCCCGGTACGGCAGCGTCATTCTCGGGGACGTCAAATATCGGAAACAGAACGTCACGCCAACGACGCCCGTCTAGCGTGCCGGAAATGGGTAGTTCTGAGTTTTCAAGGAAGTAAGTCAGATCCATACAAGGTAATCGGTGGCCGCTGATTTTGCAGTTCGTCTCAAATTGTTACTAAATCGTTTATGAGGTGCGTATGTTAATTGCTGGCCTTTTATCACATTGGTAACAAATAACAGCAATCGATTTCAGTAGGGAGCGTTTGATGGCATCGACGACCGAGACGTATAACTACGCATACTCCGTGATTTATAGCGGCGGCAGCTACAAGTTGGTTGACGCCAATCCTGGCTCGCCTGGCGTGAATCCCGTTGCTGATGGCATCAAGGTTCGTGATCCCGACGGCGGCTCTCTCTCGTCGGGTGAGACCGTTCGTATCCCTAACATCGCCAGCGGTTCACTTGGCACCAGCGCCAAGTACGACTTCGTTGGTACGGCGACGCTGCAGGGCGCAAGCGGCATCATCATCGAAGACAAGTCCGGCAATCTCTTCTTCCTGACGGACAGTGCTTATACGGGCAATCTCAACGGCAACCACGGCACGCTGAAGAGCGTCGATACCTCGACGACGATCTCACTCTGCTTCATGGCCGGCACCCTGATCCGGACGCCGGATGGCGAAGTTGCCGTCGAGACGCTGAAGCACGGTGATCAGGTTCTCACCCATGATGGCCGGGTCGCGACGGTCGACTGGCTGGGTGTGCAGACCATCTCGCTGCGCTTTGCCGACAAGCTGCGCGTGCTGCCGATCCGCATCAAGGCGGGCGCGTTCGGCGACAACGTGCCGGCTCGCGATCTGCTCGTCTCGCCCGATCACGCGATCCTGGTCGAGGGCGCGCTCATTCACGCCGGCGCACTCGTCAACGGGACGTCGATCGTGCGCGAAACCGACGTGCCGGCGACCTTCACCTACTACCACGTCGAGGTCGAGGATCACTCGCTGATCCTGGCGGAGAACACGCCGGCGGAGACCTTCGTCGACAACATCGACCGGCTGCATTTCGACAATTGGGCCGAGCATGAAGCGCTCTATCCCGACGGCAAGCCGATCAACGAGTTGCCTTATCCGCGCGCCAAGTCGCACCGTCAGGTGCCGGTCGCAACCCGGGTGATGCTGGCCGCTCGTGCCCAGGCGCTGTCGGGGGCGACTGACGATAGCGCGGCGGCGTAGGCGCCGGCGAATTCCGCTCTACTGATGGACGAACAGGCGGCGCCACCAGCGCCGCCTGTTTTGCTTGAAGGGGCGTAGCGCCCTCAGATGCCGTGCGGCAGATCGCGCGCGACCGGCGGCTCGTTCAGGCGCGGTTCGCGGTCGCCGGGCGGCCAGGCGAGTGCGCCATAAGGCACGCCGTTGCGGGACATCTGCGGACTGTAGAGGGGATCCGCGATCAGATGTTCACCCCAGCGCGCACGCAACATTTCCAGCTCGCGCTCGTAGCGATCGCGCCGGTCGGCACGGCGGTCGTTGCCTCGGCTGGCGGATTCCGCATGGATCAGGCGGGCGTGTGGCGTGAGCACGATCCGCTTGCCGGCCTCACGAAGACGCAGACAATAGTCCACGTCGTTGTACGCGACAGGAAACCGGATCTCGTCCATCCCGCCGACGGCGAGATAGTCGCTGCGCCGGGTGAGGAGACAGGCGGCCGTCACCGCACTGCACTCATGGGTCACACGCAGAAGATCAAGGTAGCCGGCATCGTCGGCCATGCGATCCGTGAAGGCGTGAGCGGCACTGAAATTGGTACCCAGCACGATGCCGCCATGCTGAACCACCCCGCCGGGCCACGTCAGGATTGCACCGACCGCGCCGACGTCGGGTTCGGCGAGACGCGTCAGCATCTCCTCGAGCCAGCCGTCGTCGCTGGCCTCGATATCGTTGTTGAGCAGGCACAGGATGTCGCTGTCGATTGCTGCGACCGCGCGATTGTTGAGCCGAGCGAAGTTGAAAGGCCCAGTGACCTTCAAGGTCTTGATTCCCCGGCCCGGCAGAGCTGCCAGGAACGACAGCGTTTCCGGATCGGAGCTGTCGTTATCGATCACCAGGATCTCGGCCTTCGAGCGCGCCACTGCCGGTGCAATGCTGTCGAGGCAGGTCCGCAGCAGCGGCAAATGGTCGCGTGTCGGGATCACGATGGTCGTAGAGAGGTGCTCGATCTCTCGCCGGACACGCACCGCCGGAAATAATCCGCCGTCACTGGCCGTGACTTTCGCCGGCAGGCCGCGTGTTTCCAGGTGCAGCCGTGTAGCCGAGGCCAGATACTGGCCGGCCGCAGCGACATCGAAGCGTTCGACCGTTCCGAGCGAACCAGGCAGATGCAGCACAAGATCTGATGACGGTCCGGGCACATCGAACGACGCATTGAAAAGCCGGTAGAGGTTTTCCGGCCGGACCACCAGGGCGACCCGGGCGGCATTCGCGCGCAGCGCGAAGAGGTGCGCGCAGTATCCCTGCTCCAGCATGCGTTCGTAGTCGAAGGCCGAAAAGGCCATCGGCCACAGTTCGCCATCGGCGGCGACCAGATCGACGTCACCATACAGCGCGACGGATTGCGGATGCTGGTCGAAGGCTGCGGCGATGCGGGCGAGGGCGTCCGGTGCCAGCAAGGCGCCCGCCGCGAGCGCGACGATCGCGTCCGAATCAGCGGCGACTTCGTCGAGAAATTCCTCGAAAGCGTCGGCGTCCAGCGCCGGGGCCGGGGCGTCGAGGATGCCGGCGGTCCAGTTCGAGTAGCTCTGTGCCTCGAGCGAGTCGATGGTACGTTCGGCTCCTGTCTGGCCGACAATGATGACGGACAGCTGGAGCTGGCTCTGCTCGGGCTTCGGTAGCGGAAAGCGGTCGCGCCAGGATACGTAGTTCGCGATCGGCAGCGAGGACGGAATGATCTGATCGTACAACTCGCCGCGCAGCCGCTCCGAGGAGAGGTCGCTGATGCGATCCATCATCCCGGCGAGCCCGTCGGGAAAGGCAACGAACATCGTGCTGACGGGGAGCGGCTCACGCGCTTCCTTGCGCATGGTCAGCTGATGAACGCGGCCATCGGCGAAACGCTCGGGCAGATGCATGTCGAAGGCGCGGACGTTGCGCCCCCCGCCGGGCGCGGCGGCATCATCGATGCGCGACCAGATGGCCGCACGAACCTGGGCGACCGCGTCTCCGTCGACCAGGACTTCCAGCAGGTCCTCGGTCTGGCTGTCGATCCAGCCCGAAACACGCAAGCCGCCGTGCCAGCGCAGCACAGCTTTCGGGCGCGGATCCTCGACCCCATCCTCGATGGCTGACAGGTCGATCGGATGGCCGACCGCCGTCCCCAGATTCGCAATTCGCGCTTCAACGCGGCTGACCGCCGCGAGCTTCGCTTTGGGAATGCTGACGGCAAAGCCGAACGCGCCATCGCTCAGTCCGAGCGCGGCAAGCTCGGGAACGAAATTGTCGGCATGGGCGGCGCTCACCACGACCCCGTCGAGGAGGATTTCGACCGTGAAGCGCCGATCCAGATCTGCAGGATCGATGACGAAGCCCGCGAGCGTTCCGTCCTCCAGCAAGGCGATACGGCTGGTCTCGGCCACACCCTCGATCTCGGGGGCGGCCGGCAGCCGCGCGGGGGTGTTGTGCCTGCGCAAGGTGGTCATGATGTCGCGATCCAGCGGATTACCGCTGCAGCTAGAGCTTCGTCGTCTGCGGTGCCTGGAAGGCAAAGGTCTCCCGGGCGCGGTTCGAGCATTTCCCCTGTCCAGTTGCGGTAGGCCACGGGACGCGGCGCCAGCCTGGCTGCCTCAAGAACAGGATGGCCAAACATCGGCACTTCGAAATCCGTCAGGATCCAGCCAGGATTATGCGGAGCGAGGACGTCCGGCAACTCTTCAATCGTCACGGGACCTGTGACAAAGATGTTCGGGAAGGACATCAGCCGGCGGTCATCGAGCGTTTCGCCGGCGACTACGATCGAGAGGTGGGTGCTCGAGGTCCGTAGCTGATGCGCCACGGCGCGGATGGCATGCCAGGCCTGACTCGATGGCGCCAGGGGGATGACGACCAGAGCGCGCGGTCGTTCAGGCACGGCTTCCGCGAGAGCGAGCGGCTGCACCGGCCATGCGCTGAGCTGAGCGGGACGACCCTGGCGCCCTTGTCGTACGGATGGAGATGGGCCCTGCGCCGTGCGGTTCTCGGCATAGCGAAGCGCGGCCTCGGTCGGGGCGAGGATGCGCTCGTCGGCGCGTCCCGCCATCACCGGTACGTCGGCCGTCGTGATCCAGCGGTCGATAGGGAGCCCAAGACGGTGGGCAATGTCCGTCAGGGCGGGCGGAAGCGCCGGGGCGACGACTTCGATCCGCGATGGCCGCAGTCTGGCGATCTCGCCTTCCGCCTCCGCAATCGCACCCGGCGTGTCGAAGCGCAGCAGCAGCGATTGCGGAACGTCGCCGTCGGCGGCTTTGAGCCGAAAGGTAAGTTTGGTCTGCTGGGGAATGAGGACGACGGCCCGCACGCCATTGTCCGTCAGGTGACGCGCCCGGGCCTCGGCGACCGGCAGCAGAGCGCCACGTCCCGCGACGATCAGCACGCAGTTGGCCTCTGCAGCGGGAAGCACGGATTCCAGCGCAGCACGGGACGAGCGCAATGGATCTGCGGCTTCGATCGCCCGGCATTCGCTGCGGTAGTTTGGAAAACGCCGATCGAGAATGTCGAAGTTGTGAAGCACGAGGGCCCGCTTGCTGCTTTGGAAGGAGAGCGAACCATGGTGCCCGACATAGACGGACGGCGCGCAGACGTTGCGGAAACCTGCGGCGCGGGCGCGGAGGCAGAAATCGACGTCCTCGAGATAGCCGCGCCGAAAGCTCTCCGAGAGTGCTCCGATCCGATCGAGCAGGGCTCGCTTGATGTAGAGGCAGAAGCCGATGCCGCTCGGCATGTCGACCGTCGTGCCTGCATTCGCCTGCGCGGCGGCTTTATCCCTGGCGATGATCTCGCCATCGCCGGGCATCGGGTTTGAGATGTCCGAAATCGGAAACGAAAAGAATTCGCCGTTGTTGGAGAGCGGCGTCACGGTACCGATGTCAGGCGCCGAATAGGCCGCGGTTGCAAGCCTTTCGGCAAAGCCGGGTGGCACGATGGTGTCCGCATTCAGCAGGATGACATCGCCGTCGCCAACCTTCGTCAAGGCGCGGTTGACGGCGCCGATGAAGCCCTGGTTGGTGGGATTGACCAGCAGCGCGATGTCCTGAAGGGCCGCCAGCGCCTGCAGCTGGGCCTTCAGCGCCGGTTCCGGGCTGCCATCGTCGACCACCAGGATCTGGAACGGCGATCCGGTGCCACGCTTCGTCCCGAGCGCGCGTGCACGGCAGAGACTGTCGAGGCAGGCCATGGTCGCATCGGCATCGCCATAGACCGGCACGATGACCGTCGTGGTCGCTCCGTCCGTCCGTTCGGCAGGGGGCGTCGCGGGGCGGGGCAGCACCAGCCGGCTCGCAACGGGCGACAGCCGGTAGGTACGAAAGGTGCGTCCACCCAATCGCAGTGTCAGGGTTTGCGCCGTCTCAGACGCGGGACGACGTAGCTTCAACGCCGATGCCCGGATTCTGCTGCTGGCGAGCGGATGGAACGGATCGGGCTCGACAAGACTGGTCAGCGATCCGCCCTCCGTGTCGAGGCAAGCCTCGACATCGGCATCCCCGCTCCAGGCCACCCAGCCGACGATTTCGGAATCGTAGATCGACAATGCGGCCCAACAGGTCTCGCCGGCGTCCCGCAACACGGCCATTGCCGTCCGCAAGCTGGCGCCGACTGTGTCGGTCGCCAGCAGCTCGGTGGCCGCTTGGCGTCGACCTTCCTCGTCGGCCCAGGCGAGCAGCCGCCGATTGGCGCCGACATCGTGAGGGGCGATCTCGAGGGCTCGGCTCAGATCCGCCAGGGCAACGTCGCGATGACCGAGGCGCCACATGGCCTCGGCGCGCAGTACGAAACAATGCGCCCGTGGCGGCGGATCGAGACGGCAGCGCCGGTCGACATACTTGAAGGCAGAAACGAAATCCTCGGCCGCGAGCGCCTGCGCCGCCAGGCGTTCCAGCCGCAGATGATGGCGAGCCGGCTTGGCCAGCTCGGATATGGCCTCGTTCATGACGAAAACCTTTGGCCGTCAGACCGAAGCCCGAACCATCATGGATGTGTCGAGCGGGCCGATCCCGTCGCAGCGGGAACATCCTGACGCGGCCGGCTGCGGAAGACGCGAACGCGGCCCGACGAGGCTTCCTTCCGACCCGCCTTCAGAGCTTCCGGCTGGACCGGTACGGCTTCTTCGATCGGTTGGACACCCTCGACATTGATCCGAAGCCCGACGAGCGGCTCTCGCCCGGTGGGGCCGGAGAGGACGACTCTGCGCCCGGTCGCCCGCAGGGTGGGCGCGCTCAGGAATACGGCCTCGGCGACGAATTGCAGGTCACTCGTTCCGCTCATCTCGAGCACGATGCCGGTGATCGGCAGGGCGCGGCCTCGGGTTCCGGCGAAGGTCCCGAGCGGCACGAGCTTGCTGTTGCCAGCCTGGGGATTGGCGAACTGAACGGCGTAGCGGATGTCGAGACCGGCGGGCATGTCCGGCCAGTCGAGCATGATTCCTTCGACGCGGGAGGGGGCGGTCGGGCCGGCGATCCAGCTGTTCTGGCCGACCAGGACATCGCCGCGGCCGGCGACATGGGCCAGCAGGCGCAAGCCAGGGCCGACATCCTGCGTCAGAGCGGAGGCGGGAGCGGCCGCTGTCGGCGCAAAAGCCATGGTTGTTCGGGACAGGGTCGGGGGACTGCCGGGGGTGATCGGCTCGATTCGGACAGCGGCGGCACGAGAGCCGCCGTGACGCATCGGCAGAACTTGAACCAGAAGCGTGGCCGGTGCCTCGACCCGCACCACCAGTGCTGAATTGGGTTGCCACAGCACGGCCTCGTCAGCATCCGGATGCAAGACCAGCTCGATCCGCCGTTCATGGCCCGGCGCAGGGGAGACCATCACCCGCGGGGGTGCCGCCATGTCCTCGGCACTCTTGTAGCTGACGAAGAAAAGGCCCCGGTCGAGCTGGACGACCTTCTGCTGGTCAAGCTCTGTGCCGCGATTCATTCTTTACTCCCGCCCGCTATGCAATTCTCGACCGAGGCAGCGGTCGAACACCATGACAAAATCCACCATGCTGCTTTACTGTGTTGCATAATATCACATACTTCACACTTCGCGCCCGGAAATGTTCGTTATAGTGAAGGTCGTGGGCGAAATATTTGGGCATCAGTTCTCGCGCGTGATGACGGGGCGCAAACGGGTGTTTTGCTTTCGGGTCGGGCAATCCAGCGTGGAGACCGCCTGGTGAAGGTTCTATTCGTTCATAACAATTTTCCGGCGCAGTATCGCAATCTCGCCGTGTCGCTGACCAAGGACCCGGGCAATGAGCTCGTCGCGATCGGGGCTTCGAACGCGCAGCCGCTGCCATCGGTCCGGCTTCTCAAATATGCCCTCGCGGGGGCCGATGTTTCCGCAACTCATCCCTTTGCGCGGCGGTTCGATCTCGAGTGCCGGCGTGCCGAGCAGGTGCTCTACAGCCTGTCGAGTCTGTCTTCTTCAGGCTTCGTCCCCGATGTGATTCTCGCGCATCCGGGCTGGGGCGAAACCCTGCCGCTCCGGACGATGTTTCCAACGGCGCGCCTGATTCTCTATTGCGAGTTCTTCTACGGCGCACAGGGACGCGATCTCGGCTTCGATCCGGAGTTTCCGACGACCGGCCTGGATGGCCATATCGGCCTCCACTTGAAGAATGCGACGACCCTGCTGGCGCTCGAGGATTGCGATCTCGGCGTCTCGCCGACATCCTGGCAGCATTCGACCTTCCCGACCCAGTATCAAAACAAGATCGAGATCGTGCATGAGGGCATTGATACTTCGCTGGTGAAGCCCAATCCTCTCGCTCGTTTGCGCCTGCCCGACGGACGGGAGCTGAGCCGAAACGATGAGGTCGTGACCTTCGTCGCCCGGAATCTGGAACCGCTCCGCGGCTATCATGTCTTCATGCGAGCATTGCCGAAGATCCTGGCCCGGCGACCGAAGGCTCAAGTCGTCATCATCGGCGGCGATGGGATCTCCTACGGTCTTGCGCCGCCGCCGGGCACCAGTTGGAAGGCCACCTTCCTCAATGAGGTCAGGCAGCAGATCGACCTCTCGCGAGTCCACTTTCTTGGACGTGTCTCCTATGAGACGTTTCTGGCAACCCTGCAGGTGTCCTCTGCCCACATCTACCTGACCTATCCGTTCGTGCTGTCGTGGTCGATGCTGGAGGCGATGAGTGCCGGCTGTCTCGTGATCGGCTCGGACACCGCGCCGGTCCGCGAGGTGGTGCAGCCCGACCAGAACGGAATGCTGGTTCCCTTCCACGCCGTCGACGATCTTGCCGACCGGGTCTCGGCCGTTCTCAAGGATCGTGATCGCATGCAGCCGATGCGGGACGCGGCGCGGCGCTACGTGATCGAGAATTTCGATGCGGAGCGTGTGTGCGTGCCGAAGATGCGGAGCCTGCTCATTGGCGAACCGCCGCGCCCGCCGTCACGCCGCTTCTGGCCCGGACGGGTGCTGCCTTCGTGGGAACGTCGCGGCAAGGTCGGCGCCGCAGGTGCGGCGGCCGAGAAGGTCGCGCATGCTCCTGTGAAGAACAGCCAGCGGGCGAGCGGGGCGGAGATCGCAGCCAAGCGCGTGAAGTCGGGCCGGCGGCGATCCGTTCAAGGTGCATCGAGCGATACCGGCGCGCCGCGCCGGGAGCCGCGAAGTTAGATTTCCATGGTTCGTCGTGCTATCAATTCGATGCCTGCAGACCCGCTGCTCATGAGGAGGATCAGATGCCATCACGCGCTGCCATTCGCCAGACGCTCGCCCGCGGCGCGGCCGGCTTTCTCGTCTGCTCTCTGCTCGGCATGACCGCAGCCGTCGCCGCGGATGTCCCGATCCCTCGGCGCGAGGCGCGGCATGTGAAGGTCACCACGGAATATGACGTCTATCCACGGCACGTCCGCCACCGGCATTGGGGGTGCTCGGATCGCTATTCCTGCATGGCGCTCTACGGCGCCTATGGTCCCTATGGCGGCCCAGGTTATTGGGGTGCATATACAGGATGGTACCGCTGACCGTCGGCCGCGGCGCGTCCACGTGAACGACGCGGCGGTGATCTCCCATGTTTAGCCGGTTGTTGTCGCGGATCGACCAGCGCGCGCGGATTCCTGACGGTATCGTTCTCTACGCCATCGGCGATATTCACGGCTGCGCCGATCTCCTGGCCGACGCATTCGATCTCATCGACCAGGATATCGCGCGGACCCGCTCTGCGCGCGCGATCCATGTTTTTCTCGGTGACTACGTCGATCGCGGCCCCGATTCGCGCCGCACGCTCGATCTCCTGATCACGCGCGCGCGAGCTCATGAGAGCGTATTCGTCAGAGGAAATCACGAGTCGATCCTGAGCGACGTGCTCCAGCGCGATGATCTGCTGCCGGATTGGCTCCGGCTCGGCGGGGCAGCGACACTGATGTCCTATGATGTTCTGCTGCCCCGTGCGAATCCCGAGGCGGCACTGCTTCGCAGGTCGCTCGCGAAGGCTCTGCCGCGCTCGCACAGCGAATTTCTCTCCGGCCTCAGACCATCCTTCACCTGCGGAGATTTCTTTTTCGCCCATGCCGGCGTCCGGCCAGGAGTGCCACTCTCGCATCAGAGCGAGGAGGACCTGATGTGGATCCGCGAACCGTTTCTCAGTAGCAGCGAAGACTTCGGCAAGGTCGTCGTCCACGGCCACACGCCGGTTCGTGAGCCGGACATTCGTGACCACCGCATCAACATCGATGTCGGTGCCTATGCAACAGGCCGGCTTGCCGTGCTCGTGATCCGCGGCCACGATATCGACATCCGCTGCGTCGGCCGGCCGAGGTAGTCCGTCATGCCTGTAGTGGCGGATCACGCCAGGCGCTTCATGTGGCGAGCGGTACGCGGGCACACGCTGCGCGTCGTACCCGCGCTCACCATGCTGGTCGTGCTCTGTGTTGCGGCCGGAAAGATCTGGCTTGGCCTTGCGGCCCGCGATGTCGTCGCGCTTCCCAAGCGAGGCGCGCTGTTCTACGAGGCATTGACGGTGCTGGATCCCGCGCCCGATACCGCCGTGTCGGTCGACGCCGCCGAAGCCGCGTTTCGTGCTGCCACGAATGACGATCGCGCCGGTATGGTCTTCCGCAGCGAGCACGCCCAGCAACTGATCGTTCGCGCTCTGAGCGAGCAGCCCTTGCAGCCAAGGCTCTGGCTGTGGCGGGTATCTCTCCTGGAACGGATGGATCCCGACGACCCGCGGATCGCACCGAGCATGAAAATGGTCCACTTCACCTCGCCGGCGTCGGGGATTCTCACCGCGGAGCGGCTGCGGGCAGCGACACGATTGAAAAAGCTGGACGACCGGGAACTCGCGGACTTGATTCGCGCCGATATCACGATGCTGTTGTTGCAAGGTCGAAATGCCCAGCCGGCGGTCATCCCGTCTGAGATCGCGGATGCCTATCGAGACGGCTCAACGGCCGGCCGCGCTCTGCTGGTCGGGGTGGTTGCTGACGTCAGGCCCGACCTGCTCTCTTTGCTTCGCTGACCCGCCTCTCGATCATTTGGACCGATCAAGCAGGTTCCGTCGAGGGCAATCAGTTCGATCCGAGACTCGATCTCCGGATGCGCTGGGCCTGGCTGGCGAGATCTGCGGCGATGCGCCTCAGCTTCTCATTCTCGTCGATCAGGAGTGCAATCCGCTCCTGAAGGTAGAAATCGGCACCGGGTAATCCGCGGTGGTCATCGTAGTTCTCGTCGTAACAGTGTAGTTCACTACGCTTCATGTCGTTATCCTACGTCTTAAAGCCAAATAATAATTGACGTGACTCACAATGAATAACCGACGATCTCAGACGCACATGTGACGCGGTGACGGATGCGTACGCGAGATGCGCGAGGCCTTCGACCAATGCACGTGAATATGTCACGGCTCGGCCGCATTGGGTAGCTGGTTTATTTGGCGGCGACTGCAAAGCTATTATGCGGCGGAGGCCCGAAAATGTTAACGAATGAGAATCGTGCGGCTCTATGATATGTCCCTCGCGACTGCTCCAACGCTTGTTTTTTCAACAAGGCTTGTTTTTCCAAGTTCTTCGCGCCATCGGTCCGGTTCGGATGTCGCGTTTTCTTAACAGACGAGTGTGAAGTTCCATGGATCGACGGTCAATCTCATGACATCGGACCATTTGCCTCCACAGGTTAAGAGTACCGTAACTTCGCATCCAGAGGTTGAATTTGCGCTCGTGTTGGCGCGGACGATCGATGCCGTGAACGGAGATCCCGAGCAGCTGCGCAGTGCGGTCTACGAACTCGCGCGCCACAAGTTGCAGCAGCTCTCGGAACACGATCCCGCGGAAAAGACGCGATTGTTGCAGGCGCTCGAGGTCGCCATTGCCGGAGTCGAGGCGCACATGACCACGGCGGGTCAACAAAGTCTGCCGCGGCAGCCGGCTCCGCTTGTGCATCGCGCTCAAGGAGAGCCGCGCTCGTCCGTGGCGCTCATCGAAGGTCCGGAACGCGGCTCTGAAATGCCGCATGCCCGGTTGGTGAACGACGACAACGTGACCAAGTCCATCACAGTCTCCGGCTTCTTCCGTCGCGTTCTGTCGTCCATGCCCGCGCGACTTGCGGTCGTGCTGCTGTCGATCGTCTTGGTCGTTGGTGGCATCGCGTCGGTTCGACGAAACGACCTAGCGACTCTCCAAAGTTCTCTGTTGGGCTCTCGTGCGTCGGCGCCTGCGCCGGTGACGGCGCCGCCCTCACCGCTCCCGGACGTTCCGATTGCCGCAGCAACGCCGGCCGCACCGGCACGAGACCCGCGACTGCCCACCGCCTATGGGGTCTACGCGGCGGGGGCGGACCGTCTTTTCGACCTGCAGCAACTACCAGGACGCGTTCCGGATCCGCGTGTTGCGATCTCGGCTGCGATCACGAAGCCGAGCGAGACGACGCTCCCCGACGGTCAGGCGAGGTTCATCGTCTTCCAGCGGGACTCAGCCGCTGACGTCTTCGAGAAAGTTGAAGTTCGTGTCATCGCGCGGGTCAGGCAGGCCACCAGCTTCGATGCATCCGGCAAGCCGATCGTCTCGAACGAGGACGAGACCTGGGTTATTCGCAACGTCTCGATCCCGTGCCGAGCTGCGCCGATGAAGGATGATCCTCAGATGTATGAGGTCACGCCACGCGATCCAGATCTCCAATTCCCCGCTGGCCGTTATGCGCTCATCGTGAAAGGGCGGGCGTTTGATTTCTCAATCGCCGGCCCGGTGACGGACAAGCGACAGTGCCTCGAGCGATTGGTCGCCGCCAACGGAACGTTTTATTCGGAGTGCCAAAAGCCTTGAAGGGCCGGCCGTGGCGTCGACCAGCTCTCTTGGCTGCAAGATATCCCGCTTGCGTCAGAGGTCCTTGCGGAGCCGTTGAGCTCGCCGGAGTGTGACGCGCCCCACAGTCGCGCCCGCTGATCTGCGCCATCCTCCACGGCAATGATGGAGATGACAATGGTCTATGTGCTCGATTCCGTACTGGCTGCCGCGCTGCTGTTCTTCCTGTTTCTGCCGATCACGGATCGCCGAACGGTGGCGATGAAGCTTGGAATGATGGTCGCTCTCGCCGCCATCCTCTCACTCTCGCTGAGCATCCCTCGCGGCTCCGACCTGGCCGTGCAGCCAGCCGGAATGGTGTTGAGCAGCAATTGAGCTTGGCGGATCCGGCATTCGCGGACAATATGTCCGCGTGCTCCAGGCGAATGTCGGAGCCGGAACACCGGCAGTGTCGTCCTCTCCGTCCGATCAATCGAGGCGCCTCGCCCCGACATTGGCAGCGCGTCCTTCATCGTGTAGCACCGGGCAACCTTCACGCAACACCCGGGGACACAGATGCCCGCTCTTGCCCACGCGCTGCTCGCGGCGCTCAAGGATCATGGCGCCCGCGAGATCTTCGGCATTCCCGGCGATTTCGTCCTGCCGCTGTTCAAGGTCATCGAGGAAAGCAACATCCTGCCGAACGTCACGCTGAGCCACGAGCCGGCGGTCGGCTTTGCCGCGGATGCAGCGGCGCGATACCATGGCGGTCTTGGCGTCGCCGTCGTGACCTATGGCGCCGGCGCCTTCAACCTCGTGAATGCGATCGCCGGCGCCTATGCGGAGCGCTCGCCGGTCGTGGTGATCGCCGGCGCTCCCGGCGCGCGCGAACGGGTCTCCGGCTTTCTGCTGCATCATCAGGCCCGCACCGTCGACACCCAGCTCGCAGTCTTCAAGGAGATCACGTGCGATCAGGCGGTTCTCAGCGATCCGGCTACCGCACCGGCGCAAATCGCGCGCGTGCTGCGCAGCGCGAGGGAAATGTCGTTGCCGGTCTATCTAGAATTTCCGCGCGACATGGTGGACGTCGAGGTCGAGGCGGTGGTGCGGCTGCCGACGCGGCAGGCCAACCAGGAGGCGCTCGGCGAATGCGTCGAGGAGATTCTCGGCCGGATCGAACGGGCCGCACGTCCCGTGATCGTGGTCGATGTGGAGATCCGTCGCTATGGCGTCGAGGACAGGATCGCGGCGCTCGCGCGCAAGCTGGGCCTGCCGCTGGTCACGACCTTCATGGGGCGCGGCCTGCTCGACAAGGCGGACGATGTCGTTGCCGGCACCTATCTCGGCGCCGCCGGTGATCCGGCGATCACGCAACTGGTCGAAGATGCCGACCTTGTGCTGATGTTGGGTGTCATTCTGTCCGATACCAATTTTGCGCTGTCGAACCGCGCGCCGGACCCGCGGCGCATGATCCTCGCCGCCAGCCGTGAGGTGCAGATCGGCCATCATGTCTATCGCGACATGCCGCTCGGCGACCTCATCGATGCGTTGGACGATCGCGCAACGAAACGGACGGCTCCGATCACCTTGCCGCGGCAGCGTACGACCTATCCGCGCGGCCTCGTCGCCGATGGCCAGCCGATCGCGCCGTCGGACATCGCGACCGCCATCAACGACATGTTTGACCGTCACGGTCGGATGCCGATGACATCGGACATCGGCGACTGCCTGTTCACCGCGATGGAGATCGACAATACGGCGCTGGCTGCGCCGGGCTATTACGCTGGCATGGGCTTCGGCGTACCGGCCGGCATCGGCGTGGCTGCGACCGGCCTCCGGCCGCTGATCCTGGTCGGCGACGGCGCGTTCCAGATGACCGGCTGGGAACTCGGCAACTGCCGCCGCTATGGCCTCGATCCGATCGTCGTGCTGTTCAACAACTGCAGCTGGGAGATGCTGCGGGTGTTTCAGCCGGAGTCCCGGTTCAACGATCTCGACGACTGGCACTATGCCGACATCGCCAACTCGATCGGTGGCACCGGCGAACGCGTCGCAACCCGCGCCGAGCTCGTTGCCGCGCTGGAGCGAGCCGCGCAGCGGCGCGGACAGTTCTCGCTGATCGAAGTCATGCTGCCACGCGGCAAGACCTCGGACACGCTGGCCCGTTTCGTCTCGGGCTTCAAATCGGCACGCGAGCGCATGGCCAAAGCGTGAGGGAAGTGGCGGGCTGGTCGAGTTCTCGCCACCATGAAGGCTGCTCGCCCAAGTGCCCCTGCTAATACGCCGTGCAGGACCATCCGATCCGTTGCCACAGCCTATTGCACCGCCTTCTCGTGAGCGGCCAGGCCCACCGCCTTGTAGTCGTAGGTGGGATAGAACTCGGTGCGGTACGCGCCCCACGCCGTGTTCTCGAAGATGCGGTTGACCTCGCGCAGGCGCGACGCCGGCAGGCGCAAGGTGACGACCTGGCCGATCCCCATCATCACGTACCAGCTCACCACCTCGATGCCCGCGGGCGGAAACGATTTGTAGTAGCCCTGGCGTTCGAGCTGGGCATTGAGCTCGCTCAGCGGCCGCGACTGATCGTGCTTGAGGAAGATGGTCAGCAGCACCGCATTGTCCGCTGTCGGCGTCGTCGCTGCCGGGTCGCCCGCGCTCTGCGCGCCGCCGTCGGAATTGAACAGCGCAGCGCATGCCAGCACCAGTCCGGTCATCAAAGCCTTGCTCGCTCTCACGTCAGCCTCCTTGCCTGCAGGGTCTCGCGGGTCGAGAACCTGGCTCGGCGGCTTAGCAGGTCCGGAAAATCTGGAAACGCCGGCGCGAGCCGGCTCAGGCGATTGTGAACCAGTTCACAATCGAGCACGATGCAATGCGGTAAGAACGGCGGGACCCATTTCAGTGGGGAAGCCCGGATATGTCGACCCGACGTCTAGCGTTCTGGTGGCTGCAATTCGTGTTCTCGGGACGGTTCATCGAGACCTTCCTCGGCCTGCGTGCGAGCCGTTCGAAATGACGGTCCCTGCTCAGCCCGTTGCCGAGCGCAACGCCGTCTTGAGCGCGTCACGGCCTTTCCAGGCGAGGTAGGTCAGGCGGCCGCCGAGCGAGCGGTGGCTGCGCAGCCGTTCCGAGCCGAGCACGTGCCCGACTTCGTCGGGGAAGCGCTTGACCTCGGCCTCCACCATCCTGGCCGTACTGGTCATGATGTTGTTCAACCGATTGCCCCAGTCGGATTCCTCGATCCGGTCGATGCGCACCTGGATCGCATATTCGATGTCGTAGATGCTGGTCAGGATCTCCTTGGCCGTCACGACGCGGTTGTTCTTCAGGGCGATCCTGAGCGCCAGGCGCTTGTCTTCGAGCTGATCGAGCACCATCGGCACGGTCATCGCATAGGGCGTTGCGAGGACGTCGGCGACGCTCTTGCTGCGTGCCGCCTTCGTCGCCAACCGCATCACTTGCCAAGGCTCCTTCAGGTGCTTGGCGACGAGCGTCAATGCGAAGGGCAGGGCGTCCGGCTCCTTCTTGCGCAGACCATCGATGAGAAGCGTCATCTTCTTGACCTGCGGATCGTCGAATTCGACGATCCGATCCGGCAGCGAATCGGCGAATTTCGCGATGTCCTCGCGGGCGCGCAGCGCCTTCGTCAGCTTCACCACGTCGTCGAAGACCGACGGCGACGCCGTATAGGCCTTGAGCTTGCTGCGGACCTGCTCGATCCCCTCGGGCCTCGCCAGGGTGCCTTCCAGCGACTTCGCCACCTTGGTCTGGAACACGCTTGCGGTTTGGCCGATCTCGCGCTGCTTGTCCGACGCGATCAGATCCTTCATCCGCGCATTGTAGTCGCGGGCCATCGTCGGAAGCAGATCTCGCGAAATCCATTCCCAGATCGGCGTCAGTGAGCCGCGGGCGATCCGCCCTTCATTGGCATGCTCCGGCGAGCCGTCGACGAGGAGTTGCTCGATGGGCATGAAGAAGAAGCGCGAAGGATTGGCGGTCCGATGGCTGCCGGTGCTATCCTTGCGGATCTCGGCGCGGAGCCGCGCCTGGATGTCGGCGAATCCGGGCATATCGACGCCGCTCAGCTCCAGCCGTTCGAGCTCACTGAGCAGACAGCTCCGCGTCAACGGCGACAACCGCTGCAGAAATTCCCAGATGCGGTCAACCGATCCCATTGGCGTCTGGCTGTCAGCTGAAGTCCGAAACGGCTCGTCTCCATGGACGAGAATAGAGCGCATCGAATCACGAAACAGTTGGTGCTCGATTAATTTCGGTAAATAAACGCGCGAAAGCCTGCCCTCGACGGCCCAGCGGATCCGGTCGAGCCCGGGCACCCGCAGCTGCAGCGACTCCTAGCGCGTTAATCTTTCGAAATTGCAACTTCAGGAGGAAAATATCGACGTTTACGCGAGTTATCTCGGGAATCCCGTATTGTTACGGTTTCGGATGTTAACCATGTTAGAGCCCGCCTGCGCCACTATGAGGCATGGCACAGCTGAGCAACAGCCTCTCCGACGATCACCCCGCGGCCGCTCCAGGCGGCCAAAAGGTTAACGACTGCGCCGTCGCGCCATCTGACGTGCTGGTGCCGCCGGCGAGCGGATGCGGGGACGGCCACGATACTCTCGCCCTGACACGGCAGCTGAACGGGTCGCTCACGGCTCTGATGCTCTACATGGTCGAGATCAAGCAGCGCAGCGATGAGATCGTCAGGACGCCTAGCGAGCGTCGACATGTGCAGATGGTCGTCGACAACGCGGTGCTGCAGACGGAGCGCGTCTGCGCGCTGGTGAACCGGATGTCGGACGTGCAGAGCCGTCTTGTGCCCGTGTCGAACACGGGACCGGCTCACGACGTTGGAGGTGGGGCCGGCACGACCTCTGCGAGGCTTTCCGGCCGTGCCAGCCGATCGCTGACTCCGCGCGAAGGCGAAGTCCTCAAGCTCATTAGTGAAGGGCATTCGAACAAGCAAGGCGCGTTGCGGATGGGCATCAGCCCTCGCACGTTCGAGAGCCATCGCGCCGAAGCGATGCGCAAGCTTGGCGCGCGCAATACGGCCGAGCTGGTTCGAGCGGCGCTTCTCAACCGGATCGGATGATTGTACGCGAGCGCGAAACCGGCGCGCTCGCATTTCCGATTCTGATGTGCTCGGCCAATGAATGGCCGTGGCACGTTCGCGATGGTCCAGAAACCATCACGGCCGCGGCTCGTTTCTTTTCATGGGCTGAAAGGACGCAACGTCCGCTGGTCCGATCATGCTCGGGTGACGTCTGATCAGGATCCGGTATACATGCGCCGTCAGAAATAATCCTCTGCAAAGGGACGCGCGCGCGAGGCCGGACGCAGCGGCGCCTGAGCCTTGGGCGGCGTCGGCACGATCGTGATGGTCCAGCGCGGCGGCATGCTCGCTTCCTTTTCCATCACCGAACGGACGTGGCCGGTAATCGTTGCTCCGCCGGACTTGACGGTTGCGGTCCGGCCGTTGAATTGCGCAATTCGGAAACGCCTGACTTCCTTCTGGTCGGCGGTTTCAAAAGTAAACATGGGACACATCTCCTATGTCCGCCCAATCTCGCAGCTCATGATTAGTTGATTGTGAAAATCTTGAGCCGTAGAAGTACGGCGTCAACCTATTGTAAGGGAATATGACGTTCGCGTTCAGCGAATCCCGGCGGCGAGGGTTCGCTCGGCCGTTGCAATCCGCCGATCAGAGGCGTGCGCAGCGCGCCGCATAGCTCCAATCCAGGCGGCCTCGCGCAGAACACCGGCGCCGGCTTTGCGCGTCGCAGAGCCCTGGCCTGCAGAGACTTCAGTATTGCAGCTCTTGAGTGCGGGCGGCTGCGTAGGCCGATTCGATGCTGTCGAGCAGTTCGGAATAGTCCTTCGGTGACAGGCGCGGCGCGCTCCTCTCCAGCGCGAGGGCATGGGTTGCAAGCCGCCGGTAGCCGAAAGTTCCGGCCGCGCTCTTCAGCGAATGGGCCTCGCGGCCGATCTTGATACGCTCACCATCGAGCGACAGTTTGCGGAACAGCCTCAACCGGGCATCCGTTTCGCTGAAGAAGACATCGCGGATTTCCTGGGCCGCCTCGTCACCGATCTCGCCGACCAGCTCCGCATAGGCCTCGCGGTCGAGCGCGGGTTCGGGAGCAATCTCGCTCTCGGCAGCGGGCTCGGCCTGGTTGGCGTGCCGTTCGGCCGGCACGAGCGGGGCAACGTCGGAGGCTACCGTTTCCAGCGCGGACGCGGGCGCCGGCAGCACGCGCAGGATCGCTTCGACGAGCGCCTTCTTGCGGGCGGGCTTGACGACGAAGTCGTTCATCCCTGCCTCGCGGCATGCCCGGATATCCTCCATGAAGGCATTCGCGGTGAAGGCGATGATTGGGACGTTGGAGCGGCGCTCGCCGCGGGCACGTATCGTTCGCGTCGCCTGGAAGCCGTCCATCTCCGGCATCCGGACATCCATCAGGATCAGATCGTAGTTGAAGCGGCTGGCAGCGGTGACCGCCTCGGTGCCGTCGCAGGCCGTGTCTGTCTGGATGTCGAAATCCTTCAGCATCTTGGTCGCCACGAGCCGATTGGTCGGATTGTCGTCGACCACCAGCACGCGCAACGGCCGTCCGGCGGCCGCAAGCCGGTTCTGCAGCGAAGCGTAGACGCTGTCGTCGTTCTGCTCGGGGACCGCGATGGTTTCAGCGATCGGCAGGGTCAGGCGGAACGAGAAGGTGGATCCCTTGCCCAGCGTCGAGGTGGCGTTGATTTCGCCCCCCATCTGTTCGGTCAGGCGTTTGCAGATCGCAAGCCCCAGCCCCGAGCCGCCAAACCGCCGGCTGATCGAATTGTCGGCCTGCACGAAGTTCGCAAACAGCGTACCGATCTTGTCCGCCGCGATGCCGATGCCGGTGTCGGTCACCGTCCATTCGACGGTCGCCGTTTGCTCGTCCTTGGCGATGCAGCGCGTCGTGATGACCACTTCGCCTGAGGCCGTGAACTTGACCGCGTTGGAGACCAGGTTGAGCAGGATCTGACGGATGCGGCCGGCGTCGCCGACCAGCGCAGGCGGCACGGTCGGATCGCCGACGCTCCTCAGCTTCAGATCCTTGGCGGACGCGCGTGGCCCGATGATGCTCAGCGTGTTCTGAACCAGCGCCTCGGCGGAGAACGCGATGTCCTCGAGCGAGAGCTGACCGGATTCCAGCTTGGAGAAGTCGAGAATGTCGTTGAGGATCTCGAGCAGATTGTCGCCGGCATTGTGGATCGCGACCACGGAACGGCGCTGCTCGGGATCGAGATCGGTTTCGAGCAGCGTGGTGGCAAGGCCGAGTACGGCGTTCATCGGCGTGCGGATCTCGTGACTCATCATTGCGACGAAGGTCGACTTCGCGGCATTCGCGGCTTCGGCGGCTTCGATCAGATGTTGGTGGCGTTCCCACCAGCGCGAGATCAGGACCGCGGCCGCCAACACCGCTATCGCGCTCACCAGCGACATGATGACCAGCAGCGTCGCCATCGCGCGCCAGGCCTTCAGGACGTGCTGTTCCGACACCGACACCACGATCATCGCGGGATAGTTGGGCAGCATCTTTGCCGCCCGCAGGCGTATCTCGCCGGTCCTGCCGGACAGCTCGCGCAGCACGCCGCCGGCCGCCAGCGCGCGTTGGCCGAAGCCCGAGGTGGATTTGCCGATTTCGCTGGTCGGTGGGAAATGGGCGAGCAGCATGCCGTCCTCGCGGATCAGCGACACCGCGGCTTCGAGACCAAGCGAGGTCGAGCCGAAGAAGTTTTCCAGATAGGGCACGGACATGGCGCCGAGCATCAGGCCCATGAACTCGCCTTTGGCGTCATCGAGCCGCCGCGCAAAATAGATGTTCCAGGTGCCGTCGCCCCGATTCTGCACGGGCGTGCTGACGTAGCTCTGAATCACCGGGTCGGCCTTCAGGGCCTTGAAATAGTCCCGGTCCGCGATGCCGACGTCGGGGATAGGCCAGTAGCGGGAGAAATTCAGGAGCTTGCCCTGTGCGTCGATCAGCGTCACCGCGTCGATCTGCGGCAGCCCGGCGATCTTCTCCTTGAGCAGCAGATGCGTCTCGTGGTCGGCCGCAATCCTGCGGTAAGTGGCCGCATTGATGGCACCGCCGCGTACCAGATAGTCACGGACGCTCGACAGCACGAAGTCGACCGATTTCACCGAACGGTCGGCATTCTCTGCCAGCGTGAGGCTGTGGCGGCTGAGGTCTTCTTCGGCGTGGACCAGCGCGTTCTCGCGCAGGTTGGTGAGAAAGAACAGGTTGCTGCCGGCAATGATGCAGATGAGGACGAATGCGATTGCGGCAGGCGCGCCCAGGAAGCGTTTCTTCTTGTTGCTCATCGTCCGTTACCAACCCGCCGCCCGGACGAGCTTCTGACGATCGGTCTCGCCCGCGATCTGCTTCAGGGTCTGCCGGAGCAGAGGCAGGTTGATCGGTTTGGAAAACGCGGGATACGCGTTTAGCTCGAGGAAATTGCCGATGCGGACCGACGCGTCGAGTGCCTCGTCCTCGGAGGCGCTGATGATGAGGACCGGACCGCGGTATTTCAGCTTCGCAAGCAGTTGGAGGACCTCGGTGCCGGATCGTTCGCCGAGCGAGAGGTCCAGCGTGACGCAATCGAAATGCTTCTTCTGCAGGACGATGGAGGCGGCGCCGACCGAGCGTACGCCTGTCGTGCTGAAGCCGGCCTGGGCCGCGATCTTCTGCAGGATTGAAAGATGCACGTCGGCATCTTCGATCACGAGGAGTTCGTTGCGCATGAATTCCTGTCCCGTTGCCACCCTGTCGCGGTTGTCGGCAGGCAGAGACTTGTCTAGCGATCGGCTCTGACCCCCTCGTAAATTTTGGCTCCCGTACAACTACGGGAACGGGGTCCGCCGTGCGGGGCGGCGGGCGTCAGGTGTCCCGCGGAGGCGCGCCCGATCCCGATCCCATCGATGCAGGAGGTGAGCGACAAAAATAGAGCGGCCGGATGCCGCTCCGGCCGCCATGGACACAGTGATCGAGACCGGGATCGAGACCGGGATTAATCGGACGGGCCGAACACGGCTTCCATCTTGGTCTTGAGTGTTGCGGCGTTGAACGGCTTGACGATGTAGTTGCTGACGCCCGCCTTCTTGGCGGCGATGACGTTCTCGGTCTTGGACTCGGCGGTGATCATGATGAAGGGGGTCTTGGACAGCTCCGGGCTGGCGCGCACCTCGCGCAGCAGGTCGTAGCCGGTCATCGGTTCCATGTTCCAGTCCGAGATGACCAGGCCGTACTTCTTCGCCTGCATCTTGGAGAGCGCGGCCGATCCATCGCTGGCGTCGTCGACATTCTCGAATCCGAGCTGCTTCAGCAGGTTGCGGATGATCCGAATCATAGTGGCATAGTCATCGACCACCAGGATCGGCATCGACAGATCAAAGGCCATGTCATTACTCCGCGCGTTTCGTCAAAGGCCGAGCACGGCGAGATATATCAGCACGAAGATTATTCGACGCTTCTTGGAACTCGCGCTCGTCAGCACGTCGACAATTATCAGCGCCCGTTGAACAGCGCGTTAATTCGGTACGGGCCAATGACGTCGGGGACCGCGTGAGCAGTAGTTGTACGGAAACCGTGCGCGGGAAACCGGACGCGGAGGGTCGCGGCGCGCGCCGAGGAGCCGCTCAGGGCTGGCCGCGGGGTCGAACCAGCCGCTCATAATGGCCCCTGACCGCGCCGTAGCATTCGCAGGCGGTCTTCTTCAGCCCTTCCAGGTCGATGATCTCGATATGGCCGCGGCTGTAGTGGATGAAGTCGGCCTGCTGCAGCGTGCTGGCCACGAGCGACACGCTGTTGCGGCGGGCACCGATCATCTGGGCCAGGGATTCCTGGGTGATGTAGAGCTTGTTGCCGCCGGAGAGGTCATATGTCTGCAGCAGGCAGCGGGCCAGACGGGATTCAACGGTATGGGCGGCATTGCAACCTGCCGTTTGTTGGCTCTGCACGTAGATGGCGAGTGCATGTCTCAGCATCAGGGAGCGGAATGCGGCACTCTGCTCGGTCGCGGCCCGCACGCGGTCGAAGTCGACCACCGAGGCGACACCGGGCACGATGACCGCAGCGCTGTTGATCACCACCGGATCTCCGCCGGTGAGCAGAGACATGCTTCCGAAGAGACTGTCTCGTCCGATCATGGCGACCTGTACGCGTTCTCCGCGCGCCAGGTTCACGACCAGCGAGATGACGCCGCGATGGGGGAAGTAGATGCGCGGCAGCTTTTCGCCGGCCTCGGCCAGGACGGAATCCTGCACCAGATCGACGGTCCGCAAATACGGACGGATCAGCTCGAAATCATCGTCAGCCAGCGACGACAGGAAGCCGTTCGGAGAACGCAAGCTGGGGTCCAAAGCCATCTCCTGCATTGCAGTAACGGAGCCTCGCAGATCTCTATGCACTCATGGTTCCATAGAACTGCGTCCCATCTGCTGACAAGAAAAATAGCAAGGACATCAGTCCTGGCAACGCGTATTCGCTCCTGTTGTGCTTGTTGACGTGCAGACGCGGCGGAATGTGCATTCGCGCCGCCTCGGCCCGTCCATGCGATGAGCTGAGCGCAGGCTGTATACAGCCGAGATTCCTTGGTTGTCGCGTTCAGTGAGTCGGCGCAACGCGGCCGTCCGAGCGTGAAAGCGCCGCCCGTCGGTCCCGGCAGCTGCGAACCGCCGGGCCACGTTCGGCGCGACAATACGGGTGGCCTGCAGCCGCGATTGACAGCGGTCATCTTGAGGCCAAAATCGATAACAAGCGCGCTGATTCGTTGACGGATCATTTTCTGCCGGATGCGACCCTTGGTCTTGAATGGCGGCATCAGCTGGCCCCTGCGATTGACAGCAGCGATGCGGCCGTCATCGCGAGAGCCGTCTTCCAGCCTGATGAAGGCCCACGCTGGAGCGCGATCGATGATCAGCGATGAGGCTGAATACCACGGCGAAGCTGAACACCGCAGCGGCGTCCGATCATCTGGATTTTCCCCGCAAGCCCGCGATCTTCCAAAACAGGTAGCTTAGCATTCATGGCGCTTCCTACTCGTCGACGTTCCGAAAAATCACCACCGAGCAAAGTCACGAGCGATACGGTGCCCGCAATGCCCGAGGCCAATCCGGGCCTCGCCATCGTGGGTCAGGTCGCCGGCGGCATCCTGCACGACTTCAACAACATTCTCACGGTGATCACCGGGACGATCGATATTCTTGCAGAGGCGGTCGAAGGCCGGCCCGAGTTGGCGGCGGTGGCCCGCCTGATCGATGAGGCGGCGACGCGCGGGGCGCGCTTGACGTCGCAGCTTCTGTCGTTTGCGCGAGGCCGGCCACCGCGTCCATGTGCCGTCGACTTGAACGAACTGCTGATCGACGTCGGCCGCCTGCTTCGGCCGACACTCGGTACGGAGATCGAGGTCACGACGTCGGTGGCCGCAGACGTGCCAGCCGTTTTCGCCGATCCGGGCCAGCTGATGGCAGCACTGCTGTGCCTTGGGATCATGGCGCGCAACGGCATGGAGACGGGTGGCAAGGTCGACATCAAGGCGATGAGTGGCGGCTCGATCGCACCGGACGGCGGCTCCGGCTGCGACGTCCTGATCGTGCTGAGAGCGACGGCGCATGCCGGAGTCGCAGCGCGGCCGGATCGCATGTTCCAGGACATCCGGATGGTCGAGGATTTCGTCAGGCGTTCGAATGGACGTCTCGAGCTCAAGGAGCCGTGCGGACCGGCTGCAAACGTCGAGATCGCCTTGCCGCGGGCCGCTCCCGGCTTGCCGGAATCTGCCGGACGCCTCACCTCATAGTTAGCATTCCCCTAACGACGAAATCTGCGCCGGCGCGCGGCGGCCGCGGCGGCGATCTTGTGCGCCGTTGATCGTCAGATATCGCCGGATTCCGGCCGTCACATGCATGTTTTAACGAGCCGGTTAGCGGCCGATTAGGATTAACGACGGCCACGGTCGGCGCGACGGGCCGTTCCGACCTCACATTAACGAACGGGTAGGATTCCGCGGATCAGTGTGCGCCCATCGCCGACAGAACGGTGCGGCGATGTTTACTCGTGTTCATCCAGAAGGGAATGACAATGTCAGGTATCGTACTCTCTGCGTCGGTGCGCCAGAATCTGCTCTCGCTCCAGTCGACGGCTCAGCTCCTCGCCACCACCCAGAACAACCTCTCCACCGGCAAGAAGGTCAACTCGGCTCTCGACAATCCGACCAACTTCTTCACCGCGCAGGGGCTCGACAACCGCGCCTCCGACATCTCCAATCTGCTCGATGGTATCGGCAACGGCGTGCAGGTGCTGCAGGCTGCCAACACCGGCATCACCTCGCTGCAGAAGCTCGTCGACAGCGCCAAGTCGATCGCCAACCAGGTGCTGCAGAGCGCGGTCGGCTACTCCACCAAGTCGACCGTCACGTCTGCTGCGCTGACCGGTGGCACCGCCACCAGCCTGATCGGTGCCAGCTCGACCGCCGTCACCGGCTCCGCGGTGCTCAACGACAACACCTCGACCGCAGTGGCGATCACCGGCTCGACCCTGCTGTCGGGTACGGCGGGCACCGCCTCGAACGACCTCGCCACCGCGATCACCACCGCGGACACGCTGGTCGTCAACGGCACCACCTTCACCTTTATCGCCGGCTCCACCTCGTCCGGCACCAATATCGGTATCGGTGATACCGTGACGCAACTGCTGTCGACGATCCAGAGCGCGACCGGCGTTACCTCGTCGATCACGGCGGGTGCGATCACGCTGACGCCTCCGGCGGCGGGTCTCACACTGTCCGGGACGTCGCTGGCCAAGCTCGGGCTCAGTC
>JBARNF010001047.1:0-17847 GCA_049802835.1 Bradyrhizobium sp. | reverse complement strand
CATTCGGGGCAACCAGATAGCCGACGCGCACGCCAGCAGCCCAGCTGTCCTGCAGCTTGATGCGGCCCGTGAAGCCAGCGAACTGATCCTGGATGTCGCCGCGCAGGCTGCCGAACTGGCCGTCGCCAAACACGCCGACAACCCACGTGGGATTGACCTGCCAGTCGTAGCCAGCACCAACGGTGCCGAACCAGCCATCGCCGCCGACACGCTGATTGACCGTCGATACGAAGCCGGTGCGGTTGCTGTTCGAATCAGCGTCCCAGATGCCGCCACCTGCACCACCGAAAATATAGAAGCCGGTCCAGCTCGGCGCGACCGGCGCCATCGGAGCCTTCACGTAGGGCCGGGCAGCCAAGTCAGCGGCCGACGCGGCACCGGTCATGGCCACCACCGCAGTCAGAGCGAGCAAAAGCTTTTTCATTTTCGAAATCCCCAAAGAGCGTCTTCGGCAAGTGGTAACCCGGTGGCGATTCCCTCGCCCGATGTGGCCAAACTATAGCCGATTGCCGTCCAAAAGCTGTTGCACGTTGAACACACCGCACGGGAAAGTAGGTCTGCGAGCCCGGTGTCTCCAGCAAGTCTTTGTAACTCCAAACGAAACAGGTTCCACGCGAGCGCGTGGAACCTGCAATCAGTGCTTGAAGTCAGGTCAAGACTAAACGTCGAGCAGCTCGTCGCTGGCAAATTCGGCCTTTTCGGAGATGAAGGCGAAGCGCGCCTCGGCCTTGGTCCCCATCAGCCGCTCGACCGAGTCGGCCGTGCCGGCGCGGTCATCCGCCAGCAGCACGACCCGCAGCATGGTCCGCTTGGCCGGATCCATGGTGGTTTCCTTGAGCTGGGCGGGCATCATCTCGCCGAGACCTTTGAAGCGGCCGATGTCGACCTTGGCGTTGGCGTTGAACTCACGCTTCAGGATCTCGTCCCTGTGAGCGTCGTCGCGCGCGTAGAAGGTCTTGCTGCCATGGGTCAGCCGGTAGAGCGGCGGCACCGCCAGATACAGGTGGCCCTCGTCGATCAGCCGCGGCATCTGCCGGTAGAAGAAGGTAATCAGCAGCGAGGCGATGTGGGCGCCGTCGACGTCGGCGTCGGTCATGATGATGATGCGCTGGTACCGCAGATCCTCCTCGCGGTAGGACGGGCCGGTGCCGGCACCGATCGCCATCACGAGGTCGGCGAGCTGGGCGTTGGCGGTGAGCTTGTCCTTGCCAGCCGAGGCGACGTTGAGGATCTTGCCGCGCAACGGCAGCACGGCCTGCTTCTTGCGGTCGCGCGCCTGCTTGGCGCTGCCGCCGGCCGAATCACCCTCGACGATGAACAGCTCGGAGCCTTCGGTGCCGGCGTCGGTGCAGTCGGCGAGCTTGCCGGGCAGGCGCAGCTTCTTGGTCGCGGTCTTGCGCGCCGTTTCCTTTTCCTGGCGACGGCGGATGCGATCCTCGGCGCGCTCGATGACGAAATCGAGCAGGCGATTCGCCTGCACCGGATTGCCCGAGAGCCAATGGTCGAACGGGTCCTTCACCGCCTGCTCGACGATGCGCTGGGCTTCGGCGGTGGCGAGACGGTCCTTGGTCTGGCCCTGGAATTCGGGCTCGCGCACGAACACCGAGAGCATGATGGCGGCGCCCGCCATGAGGTCCTCGGACGTGATGCTGGCCGAGCGCTTGCCCTGGCCGACGCGCTCGGCGTGGTCCTTCAGGCCGCGGAGCAGGGCGCTGCGGATGCCCGCTTCATGGGTGCCGCCATCCGGCGTCGGGATCGTGTTGCAGTAGGAGGACAGGAAGCCATCGGCATCGGCGGTCCAGGCCACCGCCCATTCGCAGCCGCCGTGGCCGCCGGTGCGGCCCGACTTGCCGGCGAAGATGTCGGGATGGACCAGGGTGTCGGCGTGGATCGCCGCGGCGAGATAGTCCTTCAGGCCGCCCGGGAAGTGGAATGTCGCCTCGGGCTGAACGTCTTCGATGCCCTTCAGCAGCGCGGGATCGCACTTCCAGCGGATCTCGACGCCGCCGAACAGATAGGCCTTCGAGCGCGCCATCTTGAACAGGCGCTGCGGCTTGAACGTGGCCTTGCCGCCGAAGATGGTCGGGTCAGGTTGGAAGCGGATCCTGGTGCCGCGGCGGTTGGCAACCTTGCCGATCTCCTCGAGCTTGCCCTTGGGATGGCCGCGCTCGAAGATCATGCGGTAGAGCTTCTGGTTGCGCGCGACCTCGACCTCGAGCCGGGTCGACAGTGCGTTCACCACGGAGATTCCGACCCCGTGCAGGCCGCCCGATGTCTCGTAGACCTTGGAGTCGAACTTGCCGCCCGCGTGCAGGGTGCACATGATGATCTCGAGCGCCGACTTCTTCGGGAATTTGGGGTGGGGATCAATAGGTATGCCGCGGCCGTTGTCGGTCACCGTCAGGAAGCCCTCGGTGTCGAGCTCGACCTCGATGAACGTGGCATGGCCCGCCAGCGCCTCGTCCATCGAATTGTCGATGACCTCGGCGAACAGATGATGCAGCGCCTTCTCGTCGGTGCCGCCGATATACATGCCGGGGCGTCGCCGCACCGGCTCCAGGCCCTCGAGGACCTCGATGTCACGGGCGGTATAGTCGCCCTCTGCACCCGTCGAACGGGCGGCTGGCTTGGCGGGGGCCTTGCCCTTGGCGGCGAACGCCGCCAACGGGTCAGTGACGCCCTTGGCTTTGGCTTTTGCAGCTGATTTCAATGGCTTACCCATGGAATCTGATGTTGCGCTTGCGCAAGATGGAACGAATCGTTGAGTCTGACTATGCCATGGACCGGCATAAAACAATGACCCTCGCCATGGCCGGGACTTCCCTGGCGTCTCCCGAGACGGGGGCTCCCGGCCCGTTCACGGGCTACAGCCGGTTGTTGTGACTTGAAGTCTGCCGGCTCCGTGGCGTACCAGTCGAGCGCAGGGAACTGCGAAAGCCATCAAGCACTTAGGCTTTGGGGCGGGAAAGGCATCGAGCAGATGGAAGATTTTGGTCGCGCGGTTGCTGATTTCGTGCGCGACCATCAGGCCTGGGCTGCCCCGATCGTCCTGCTGCTGGCCTTTGGCGAGTCGCTGGCCTTCATCTCGCTCCTGATCCCGGCCTGGGGCGCCCTGGTGGCCATCGGCGCGCTGATCGGCGTGACCGGAATCAGCTTTTGGCCGGTCTGGTTGGCCGGTGGCGTCGGAGCGGCGCTGGGCGACTGGGTCTCCTACTGGTTCGGCTACCGCTACAAGGACCGGGTGGCCAGGATGTGGCCCTTGTCCCGCTTTCCTGAGATCCTGTTGCGCGGGGAGGCGTTCGTACGTGACTGGGGCGTCCCGAGCATCTTCATCGGCCGCTTCTTCGGGCCGTTGCGCGCCTCCGTGCCGCTGGCCGCCGGCATCTTCGAGATGCCCTACCTCCAGTTCCAGATCGCCAATTTCGTCTCGGCGCTGGTCTGGTCCGCCGTGCTCTTGCTGTTCGGCGACATCATCGGTCGTGTCATCGAATGGTTGTGGCGCGTGGCGTGACTCAGGCGCTTGGGGCCCATCCTGCTTGACGACGGAACAGCATGGCCTTATAGGCCTGCGCCCATGATCAACGCAGCGACCATGATGTTCGCCATTGAACGCCGCCGTACCCTCGCGGTGCGGGCGATGATCTGCGTCTAGATCACAGCCCTTGCCGCCGGATCCGATCCCGCGGCAATCTTTCCCCTTGCAGCGCGATTGATCAGGCGGCTCCTTCGTCCAGCAGGAGTGTCCGATGTATACGCCACCGCCCTTCAAGCCTGACCGCGCCGCGAGCCTCGGCTTTGCGGACGCGCGCGGCTTCGGCACGGTCTGCGCGTGGGATGGCCAAAAGCCGATCGCGTCATCGGTGCCGTTTCATCTGGGCGCGCTGAACGACGGCACGCCGCAGGCGTTCTTCCACGTCGCGCGCGGCAATCCGCTGGCGAAGCTTGCCGATGGCACGACACCGTGGCTGTTCGCCGTCAACGGCGCCGACGCCTATGTCTCCGCGGACTGGTACGTCTCGCCGGACCAGGTGCCGACCTGGCTCTATCAGGCGGTTCATCTGACCGGCACGGCCCGGATCCTGTCCGAGGCGGAGCTCGCGCGGCAGGCGGATGAGCTCAGTGCCAAGTTCGAGCAGCGGCTGCTGCCGAAGAAGCCGTGGACGTCGGACAAGATGACGGCCGGCCGCCTCGAGGCGATGCGCAAGGCGATCGTCGGCATCGTGATGACGATCGATGAGGTCGAAGGCAGCTTCAAGCTCAACCAGCACAAATCCGAGGCCGACTATGCTGCGGTCGCGACCAGGCTCGGCGAGCAGCCCGACATCGGCTCGCAACAAATTGCCTCTCTGATGCGGCAGGCGCGGCCTCAGGCCTTTGCCGGCGAAACCCAGACCTAAGGAGCGCGTCATGACCGTGATCGATAGCAACTTGCCGAAAGCTCAACATGCAGCCGGCACTCCGACGCGCGCCGTGTTCGTCGACGGTGGGTCTGGAACCACCGGGCTCGGTATCGCCGAGCGGCTCCGGCACCAGCCGGATATCGCCGTCAAGACGATCGCCGAGGACAAGCGCAAGGATCCGGCGGCCAAGCGGGCGCTGATGGCAGAGGTCGACCTCGTCATCCTCTGCCTGCCCGACGATGCGGCCAGGGAGACCGTCGCGCTGATCGACGGCATGGGCAATGCCGCGCCCAAAGTGCTGGATGCATCGACGGCATTCCGGGTCGCGCCGGACTGGGCCTATGGCTTTCCCGAGCTTGCCCCCGATCAGGCGGACAAGATCCGCAACGCGCGCAAGGTCTCCAATCCCGGCTGCTATCCGACCGGTGGCATTGCACTGCTGCGGCCGCTGGTCGATGCGGGCCTGCTGCCGCAGGACTATCCAGTGACCGTGAATGCGGTGAGCGGCTATTCCGGTGGCGGCAAGACGATGATCGCGGCTTACGAGAACGGCACGGCGCCGGCGTTCGAGCT
Organism: Bradyrhizobium sp.; assembly: GCA_049802835.1. Classification (GTDB taxonomy): domain Bacteria; phylum Pseudomonadota; class Alphaproteobacteria; order Rhizobiales; family Xanthobacteraceae; genus Bradyrhizobium. The sequence goes on along the minus strand of JBARNF010001047.1, from coordinate 12,874 downwards.
CTACGGTCTTGGTTTCGAGCACAAGCACCTGCCGGAGCTGCAGCTCTATTCGAAGCTGACGCGCCGGCCGATCTTCATTCCTTCCGTCGGCAACTACCGCCAGGGCATGCTGGTCTCGGTGCCGCTGCAGCTCGACACGTTGCCGGGCGAGCCGACCGGAGCGGACCTGCAGGCGGCATTGGCGAAACATTATGCCGGCAGCAGATACGTATCGGTGTTGCCGCTCGACGGAGCGGCGGGCAAGAGCGGCAAGCTCGAACCGGAGGCGCTCAACGAGACCAACAAGCTCGAGCTCTACGTGTTTGCCAGCGACAAGCATCATCAGGCGGTGCTGGTCGGAAGGCTCGACAATCTCGGCAAGGGCGCGTCGGGCGCCGCCGTCCAGAACATGCGGCTGATGCTCGGGCTTCCCGACCTCGGGACCTGAAATCGATCAGGATCTATTCGGCCGCAGAAGCGGCTGTCTCGATCGGCAACACCATGCGACGGCCGCTTCCGCGGCCGCGCCGTGCAACGAGGCACGTCAGACATCGATGGGCAGACCCATGACCGCTTATGACCTGAACGAACTGCCCGTCACCTTGAATGACGTGCGTGCCGCGGCCGAGACGATCGGCGGCGCGGTGCTTGCGACCGCCTGCAACCAGAGCCGAACCTTGGGCGAGATCTGCGGCTGCAACATCTGGCTGAAATTCGAAAACCTGCAGTTCACCTCCTCGTTCAAGGAGCGCGGTGCGTTGAACCGGTTGAACGCGCTGTCTGCCGAGCAGAGAGCGCGCGGCGTGATCGCGATGTCCGCCGGCAACCACGCCCAGGGCGTGGCCTATAACGCGCGGCGCCTCGGCATCCCCGCCACCATCGTGATGCCCGTGGGCACGCCGATGGTGAAGGTGGAGAACACCCGCCGCCACGGCGCCGAGGTCGTCATCTCCGGCGCGACCCTGGAGGAAGCCGGCACGTTCGCGCGCGAGCACGGCGCGGCTGAAGGCATGACCATGATCCATCCTTACGACGACCCGCTGATCATCGCAGGGCAGGGCACGGTCGCGCTGGAGATGCTCGCGGCCGTGCCGGCTCTGGACACGCTCGTGGTGCCGATCGGCGGCGGCGGCCTGATCTCTGGCATGGCGGTTGCGGCGCGCGCGCTCAAGCCATCCTTGCGCATCGTCGGCGTTCAGGCCGAGCTCTATCCCTCGATGTATAATGCCGTCCGTGGCGCTCAGCTGCCGATGCGCGGCGACACGCTCGCCGAGGGCATCGCGGTGAAATCGCCGGGCCGGATCACGACCGAGATCATCCGCCATCTCGTCGATGACATCCTGCTCGTCACCGAGCCGCAGATCGAGCGCGCGCTGGCAACGCTGATCTCGATCGAGAAGACGGTGGTCGAAGGCGCCGGCGCCGTCGGCCTCGCCGCGGTGCTCGCGCACCCCGCGCAGTTTGCCGGCCGCAATGTCGGGCTGGTGCTAAGCGGCGGCAACATCGACACGCGGCTCATCGCTTCGGTGCTGACCCGCGAGCTTGCCCGCGAGGGGCGGCTGACGCAGCTGTCGATCGACATCGTCGATCGTCCCGGACAGCTCGCCGCCGTCTCGACCTTGCTCGCCGATGCCGGTGCCAACATCATCGAGGTGTCGCACCAGCGCACCTTCTCGGACCTGCCGGCCAAGGCGACGCTGCTGGAACTGGTGATCGAGACGCGCGACCAGGCCCATCTCAACGACGTCATGGCGAAACTCGCTTCAGCCAATTTCAAGGCGCGCTGCACCTGAGGGATGTGCGCTGCGGAGGCATCGGAATGCCTCTGGGTGGAGTGGCCACGAATCCCGAACCCGTGCGCCTCACACCCAACCGCCGTCCACGATGTAGTGCTGAGCGGTGCAGGCAGAGGCCTCATCGGAGGCGATGAAGACGGTGAACTTCGCCACCTCGTCGGGAATGAGCTTCCGCTTCAGGCATTGCCGCTGCATGAGCTCGACCTCACCCTGCGGGGTCATCCATTTCTCGAGCTGGCGCTCGGTCATGATCCATCCCGGCGCGATCGCGTTCACGCGGATATTGTAGGGACCGTAATCGCGCGCCAGGGAGCGCGTGAGACCGATCACGGCTGACTTGCTGGCCGTGTAGGCGGCCATACCGCCTTGTCCAGCCATCCATGATATCGAGCCGAAATTGATGATGACGCCGGCATTCGCGGCCTTCATGTCCGGCAATACGGCTTGCGTGGCGAAGAACTGGTGCTTCAGGTTGACCGCGACGCGGTCGTCCCAATACTCCGGCGTCATCTCTTCGGTGCTGTGCCGTTCGTCATTGGCGGCATTGTTGATGAGGATGTTGATTGCGCCGTGCGTGTTGCGTGCCTCGGCGACGCCGGCGCGCAACGCGGCGATGTCGGTGAGGTCGACGCACTGGAAATGCGCGATGAAGCCTCGATCCGACAGCTCGCGTTCCAGACGTCGGCCTTCATCGGCCTTGATGTCGAAGAACACGACATTGGATCCCTGCTGCGCAAAGCACCGCACGACCGCAGCGCCGATTCCCGATGCACCGCCGGTCACGAGAACAATCTTACGGGCGAGATCGGAATAGGTGGCGGCCATGGGCATGTCCCGACTTGTTTCGTGGGCGGCGCGCCGCCCAACTCGCCCCCGGAGGTTAGCCGCTCCGAGTGTGAGGTGTATAGGTCAGAATTTTGGTTGCGCACCTCAGAAATTGAGGACAGGATTACCGTCAACAATAGAAGCCGGTTGGGAGGACTGTGATGAGACTGCTCGCGAAGCTGGGACTCGCCGCTGCCGCATGCCTGCTTTGGGCCGGCGCCGCTGCGGCCGACACCACCGTCAAGTGGCTGCACCTCGAGGTCAATCCGGCACAGGTGAAGATCTGGGAAGAGGTGGCCCGCGCCTATGAGGCGTCGCATCCGGGCGTCAAAGTCGAGATGCAGTTCCTCGAGAACGAGGCCTACAAGGCCAAGCTGCCGACCATCCTGCAATCGAAGGACCGGCCGAACATCATCTACAGCTGGGCCGGCGGCGTCCTGAAGACGCAAATCGAGGCTGGCGTTCTCGAGGACTTGACCGATCAGGTGAAGGGCTACAGCGACAGCCTGACGCCGGCGGCGCTCGCCGCGTTCACTGACAATGGCCGCGTTTACGGCCTGCCGATCTCGCTCTCGCAGGTCGGCTTTCTCTGCAACAAGGACCTGATGGCCAAGGCCAAGGTCGATCCTGCCACCATCAAGAGCTGGGACGATCTGTTGGCCGCCGTGAAGACGTTGAAGGCCGCCGGCGTGACCCCGATCGTGGTCGGCGGCGCCGACAAATGGCCGCTGCACTTCTATTGGACGCATCTTGCGGTGCGCATCGGCGGCAAGCCGGCTTTCGAGACAGCATTGCGCGGCGAGAATGGCGGGTTCGCCGGCGAGACCTTCCAGAAGTCCGGCGAGCTGTTCAAGCAACTCGTCGATCTGCAGCCGTTCCAGAACGGCTTTCTCGGCTTCAAGAATCCGCAGGCCGTCGGCTATTTCGGCGACGGCAAGGCAGCGATGACGCTCGCGATCAGCTCGGTCTACAATCTGCAGCGCGCGCTCGCCGCCGACAAGGTCGGATTGAGCGAAGACAAGATCTGCTGGTTCGATTTCCCGACCGTGGCCGGCGGCAAGGGCGCACCGACCGATACGCTCGGCGGCATCACCGGCTGGCTGGTTACCAAGGGCTCGCCCAAGGAGGCGGTCGATTTCCTGAAGTATTTCATCTCGAAGGACGTGCAGACGCGGCTTGCAGCCGGCAGCTTCATCATCCCGGTGGTGAAGGGCGCGGACGCGGGTCTCAACAATTCCTTCATGAAGCTGATCGCATCCAATCTGGCGAAGTCGAACTATCACCAAAACTTCTATGACCAGAGCCTCGGTCCCTCGGTCGGTCGCGTGGTCAACGATGTCACCGCGGAGATCGCCGGCGGCAGCATGAGCCCGCAGGACGCCGCCAAGGCGATCGAGGCCGCGCGGAAGCAGGGCAACTGACGTGGCGCGGCCGATCGCGAGTTCGCCCACGCTGGACGTTGCGCGGCCACCACTCGCCGCGCACGCGATGCGCGGCCCGAGCTGGGACGGCCGCTTCACCGTCCTGATCCTGTTCCTGCCGCCGGCGCTGCTGTTGTTCTCGCTATTCGTGGTGCTGCCGATGGGGGAGGCCGCCTGGTACTCGGCCTTCAACTGGAACGGGTTCGGCAAGCCGACCAACTGGATCGGCTTCGACAATTACCGCTTCGTGCTGGAGACGCGCGCGTTCTGGCTCGCGCTCCGTAACAACGGCCTGATCATCGCGGTCTCGCTTGCGGTCCAGCTTCCGCTTGCACTCTCGCTGGCCCTGATGCTCGCGGAGCGGTTTCGTGGCGCGGTGGCGCTGCGCATGCTGTTCTTCATGCCCTATATCCTGGCCGAGATCGCGACCGGGCTGATCTTCAGCTTCGTCTACGACGGCGACTACGGCCTCGTCGCCTCGATCTGGCGCAGCTTCGGCGCCGAGCCGCCGCACCTGCTGGCCTCGACCGACACGGCGATGCTGGCGGTGCTGATCGTGATCGTCTGGAAGTATTTCGGCTTCCACATGATGCTGTTCATCGCAGCGCTCCAGAGCATCGACAAGAGCCTGATCGAGGCTGCCCGGATCGATGGCGCGACGCGGCTGCAGAGCCTGCGCCATGTAGTCGTCCCCTTGCTCTATCCGACGATCCGGCTGTCGGTGTTCTTCGCCATCGTCGGCTCGCTGCAGCTGTTCGACCTCGTCATGCCGCTGACGCGTGGCGGACCCGCCGACTCCTCGAACACGATGGTGAGCTTCCTCTACAACAACGGCATCTCGCGCATGCGGGTCGGCTATGGTAGCGCCATCGGTGTCATCCTGTTCGTGATCTGCGTGACCTTTGCCTTCACCTACAAGCGATGGTTCATGCGCGATGAGTAATGCCGAGACCACAACCACGCCGTTCGATCCCGCCGTGTTGTTCAAGGCGGTGTTCCTCGCCATCATTGCCGTCCTCGTTCTGGTGCCGCTGCTCGCGACCCTGCTCGGCGGCTTCAAATCGCTCGGCGAACTGCGCGTCAATCCGTTCGGCCTGCCGCATCACTGGGAGTGGCAGAATTATGCCGACATCCTGTTCTCCGGCCGCTACTGGCAGCTTCTGCGCAACTCGCTGATCATCTCGACGCTGACGGTGACATTGACCCTCATTGTCGCCTCGATGGCGGCCTTCACCTTCGCCCATGTCAGGTTCTACGGCAGCTCGATGCTGCTGAGCTACCTCACGCTCGGCCTGCTGTTTCCGGCTGCGACCGCCGTGCTGCCGCTGTTCATCAGGGTGCGCGATCTCGGGCTGCTCGACACCTATTTTGGCGTTGCGCTGCCGCAGGTCGCCTTCAGCCTCGCCATGAGCGTGCTGCTGCTGCGGCGGTTCTTCAAGGACATTCCCTATGAGCTGCTCGAAGCGGCGCTGGTCGACGGCTGCAGCTACATCAAGTTCTTTCGCTACGTGACGCTGCCCTTGTCGCGGCCGATCCTGGCGACCGTCGGCACCATCACCTTCGTCAACAGCTGGAACGCCTATCTCCTGCCGCTCGTGATGCTCAATACCGACGCGCTGTATCCGTGGCCGCTCGGCATCATGGTCTATCAAGGCGAGTATTCGTCCGAGTGGCACCTGATCCTCGCTTTCATCACGCTGACCATCCTGCCGACGATCATTCTGTTCCTTCTGGCGCAGAAGCACATCGTTGCCGGCCTCACGTCGGGCGCGGTCAAGGGATGAACGGTTCCTCACGGAGATCGCAATGAGAAAAATAGGCATCGGAATCATCGGCTGCGGCGTCATCAGCACCGCCTATCTGAAGGCGGCCCAGCGTTTCCCCGTCCTGGACATCAAGGCGCTCGCCGACATGCGCAGCGACGCGGCGGAGCGCCAGGGCGCAGCTTTCGGGCTGCCGGCGATGCGGGTCGATCAATTGCTTAAGCGCGACGACGTCGAGATCGTCGTCAATCTCACCGTGCCGCTCGCGCACACCGACGTCAGCCTCGCGGTGCTGAACGCCGGAAAGCACGTCCATTCTGAGAAGCCGCTCGGCATCAACGTCGCGGAAGCCCGCAAGGTGATGGAGCTCGCCGCCGAAAGGAATCTCCGTGTCGGCTGCGCACCCGACACGTTCCTCGGCGGTGGGCACCAGACCGCGCGCAAGCTGATCGACGACGGCGCGATCGGCACGCCCGTGGCGGGCAGCGCCTTCTTCGGCTGCCCCGGACATGAGCGCTGGCATCCGGCGCCCGGGTTCTATTATCTGCGCGGCGGCGGGCCGATGCTCGACATGGGGCCATACTACATCACCGATCTCGTGCAGCTGCTCGGTCCGATCGCAAGCGTGATGGGCTCGACTGCGCGCCCGAGATCGGAGCGCCTGGTTACCAGCCAGCCGAACAACGGCACGCTGATCCCGGTCGAGGTGTCGACCCACGTCGCGGGCACGCTCGAATTCGAGAGCGGGGCCGTGGTCTCGATCACGATGAGCTTCGATGTGCCCAAGCACCGGCACGCGCCGATCGAGATCTACGGCGACAAGGGCAGCATGCTGGTGCCGGACCCGAATCGCTTCGGCGGCGAGGTGCAGGTCGCAAAGACCGGCGGCGATTGGGAGACGGTGCCGTTGACGCACGGCCATGTCGACGGCGAATTCCGCTCCATCGGCGTTGCCGACATGGCCTCCGCGATCCTGAACGACCGGCCGCATCGGGCCAGCGGCGCGCTCGCCTTCCACGTGCTGGAGGTGATGGAGGCGTTCCAGACCTCCGCCAGCGAAGGCCGGCGCGTCAAGATCGAGAGCCGCGCCGAGCGGCCGGCGATGCTGCCTGTGGGATGCGAAACCGGACAGATCGACTGAGGGCGGACAGATGCGCAAGGCAATGATTGTGTGGGGCGGCTGGCCGGGACACGATCCCGATCTCTGTGCCTCGATGATCCGCGGCTGGCTCAAGGCAGAAGGCTTCGAGGTCCGGATCGAGACCACGACAGCGGCGTTCGCCGATCCCGTAATTCACGATCTGTCGCTGATCATCCCGATCTATACCATGTCTAAGATCGAAAAGGCCGAAGCACTCAACCTGTGCGCGGCGGTACGCAGCGGCGTCGGGCTCGCCGGCCATCATGGCGGCATGTGCGACGCCTTCCGCGATTCGGTCGACTACCAGTTTCTGTGCGGCGGGCAGTGGGTCGCGCATCCCGGCAACATCATCGACTACAGGGTCGACTTGACCAGGCCGGACGATCCCATCATGAAGGGTCTGACAAGTTTCGAGCACCGTTCCGAGCAATATTACATGCATGTCGACCCGGCCAACGAAGTCTTGGCGACGACCACCTTCAGCGGCGAGCACGCCGACTGGATCGAGGGGGCGGTGATGCCGGTGGTCTGGAAGAAGCGATACGGCGCGGGCCGGGTGTTCTATTCCTCGCTCGGCCATCGCGCCTACGAGCTCGACGTACCGGAGATCCGCACGATGATGATCCGCGGCATGCTGTGGGCGGCGCGCGCGTGACAGCTGGTGCGACCCAGTCGCATGTTCGCGCCACGCTCGAGGACGTCGCGCGTACGGCGGGCGTTTCGCTCGCCACCGTCGACCGCGTCATCAACCGGCGCGAGGGCGTGCGCGCCAAGACCGTCGCGCGCGTGGAGGCTGCCGTTGCAAAGCTCGGCTACCGCGCCGACGTCGCAGCCGCACGGCTTGCGCGCGGACAGAGTTTTCGCTTCGCGTTCGTGCTGCCGGCCGGCAGAAACAGCTTCATGACGCACCTGACCGAGCAGGTGCAACGCACTGCGGAGTGGTTGGCAGGCCAGCGCGGCTTCATCGATATCCTCCACGTCGATGTGTTCGATCCGGATGTCCTGGCCGGCGCGTTGGAGAACCTGTCGCCGGCCTATCAGGGTGTTGCCGTCATCGCGCTCGACCATCCGAGGGTGCGCGCCGCGATCGATGAGCTCACCGCGCGCGGGGTCGCCGTGGTGACGCTCGTGTCGGACGCGCCGAGCTCGCGCCGCCTGCACTATGTCGGTATCGACAATCCGGCGGCGGGGCGGACTGCGGCAACGCTGATGGGACGCTTCCTCGCTGGCCGCGACGGGACGGTGGCCGTGATCGCGGGATCGTTGTCGCTGCGCGATCACGCGGAGCGGCAGTTCGGCTTCCACCAGATCCTGACCAGCGAGTACCAGAACCTGCTCGCGCTGCCGGTCATCGAGGGCCGCGACGACAGCGAGCGCACGCGGGAGCTCACGGCCGCGCTGCTCGCGCGCCATGCGAATCTGCGCGGCATATACTGCTGCGGTGCCGGGAACCGCGGCATCGCCGATGCGATCGAGGCGTCGGGCCGCGCGCGCGAGGTGGTCTGGATCACCCATGAGCTGACCCAGTACACGCGCCGTTTCCTGGTCCGCGGCACGCTCGATGCCATCATCAACCAGGATCCCGGCCACGAGGCGCGGTCCGCGGCGCGAGTCCTGCTCGCGCATTGCTCGGGTGAGCCGATCAGCCCCGACCAGGAGCGCATCCGGATCGACATCTTCCTGCGGGACAATCTGCCGTAGCTGATCGAGAGCTGAGCGCGGGCGAGGAGGACGTCGCGGCGCGACATCCGTCCTGAACGATCGGTTACAGCCAGCCGAAAATTGCGATCGCCAGCACGGCCTGGGCCAGGAAGCCGACCACGAAAGCAAGCGTGCGGAACACCGGCAGGCCGAGCGCATAGACGATCACGTGCGCCACGCGGGACCAGAAATAGACCGCGCAGGCGAGCACGGTCCATTTGGTCGAGTAGTCGATTGAATTGAGGATCAGCACCAGCGGTGCGAAGATCACGAGGTTCTCAACCGCGTTGTCGTGCGCAAACATCAGCCGCGTCGCCCAGGGCGCGTGCGGCTTGTCGTTGCGTGTGGGATTGGCCATCGCCCCCGACAGGCCTCGGGTCTGGCAGCGATTCAAGATATAGGGAACCCACAGCAGGCCGGTCAGAATGACCGTGAGCGTCAGCCAGAATAGTTCGCGCGTCATCGAGATCCCCTCAACTGAATATCGTCCCATCCCCGGCGGGATGGAGGCGGTTATAGTCAATCGCGGCTGATTGCGCTACGCACGGACGCGGACATAGGACCCTGGCGCGTCCTCGATCGGTGGATAGCCTTCGCTGCCGGCGGTGCGCGCGGGAACTTCCTCCGGATCGAGCTGGCTGAGCCATTCGCGCCAGTCCGGCCACCACGAGCCTTTGTGCTCCTGCGCGCCCTTGATCCAGTCCTTCAGCGAGATGTCGTTGATCTGGTCGTTGGTCCAGTACTGATACTTGCCGGTCGACGGCGGGTTGACGACGCCGGCGATGTGGCCGGAACCGGACAGCACGTATTTCACGGGGCCGCCGAAGAACTGCGAGCCGTAGAGCACGGAATCGGCCGGCGCGATGTGGTCCTCGCGTGCCGCGAGATTGTAGACCGGTACCTTCACCTTCGAGAGGTCGAGCAGCGTGTTGTCGAGCACCATCGTGCCCGATGTCAGCCGGTTCTCGAGATAGCAGTTGCGCAGGTAATAGGAATGGTTCGCTGCCGACATGCGCGTGGCGTCCGAATTCCAATGCAGCAGATCGAACGCCGACGGCGGCTGACCCTTCAGGTAGTTGTTGACGACGTAGGACCAGATCAGGTCATTCGAGCGCAGCATGTTGAAGGCCATCGCCATCTTGCTGCCCTCGAGCACGCCGGAGGCCTGCATGTCGCGCTCCAGCGCCGAGATCTGGGTCTCGTCGACGAACACCAGCAGATCGCCAGCGTGGGTGAAATCCACCTGGGCGGCGAGGAAGGTCGCCGAGGTCACGCGCTGGCGCCGCTTCTCGGCAAGCCAGGCCAGCGTGGTCGCGAGCATGGTGCCGCCGACGCAGTAGCCGAGCGTATGCACCTTCATCTCGCCCGTCACCTTCTCGATGACGTCCATGGCCGTGAGCGGCCCTTCCTTCATGTAATCGTCCCAGGTCTTGGTCCCGAGCTTCTTGTCGGGATTGACCCAGGAGATCACGAACACGGTGAGCCCCTGATCGACGCACCACTTGATGAAGGATTTCTCCGGGCGGAGATCGAGAATGTAGAACTTGTTGATCCAGGGCGGCACGATCAGGAGCGGCGTGCGCAGCACGTTCTCCGTCGACGGCGTGTACTGGATCAGCTGCATCATCTCGTTCTGGAAGATCACCTTGCCGGGCGTCGTCGCCATGTTGACGCCGACCTCGAGATTGCCGGGGTCGGACTGGCGGATCTTCAGCGAGCCCTTGCCGGCTTCGATGTCCTCTGCGAGCATCTGCATGCCGCGCACCAGATTGTCGCCGCTCGACGCCATGGTCTGACGCAACACTTCGGGATTGGTCAGCACGAAGTTGGACGGCGCCAGCGCATTCGTGATCTGGTTGACGTAGAATTCCGCCTTCTTGCGCGTGTGCGGATCGAGGCCCTCGGCATTGTGGACGAGGTCCTGCGCCCACTGTGTCGTGAGCAGGTAGGCCTGCATCACGAAGTCGAAGAACTGATTGGATTTCCATTCGGGATCGGCGAATCGCCTGTCGCGCGGGGATGGCGAGATCGCCGGCGGCGCCTCTTCCCCGGCGAGGCGTCGTGACGCCGAACCCCACAGATCGAGATAGCCTTTCGCGATCTTGGTCTGGATGTCGCTTGCCCGATCCTTGTCCGAAAGCCAGTAGTCGGCGACCGCAGTGAACGACTTCACGACTTCTGTAAGCTCGGTCGGCGGCCGGTCCTGGACCTCGCCGTTCTCGCGTGGCTTCAGATAGGCGGCGAGCGCCTTGCCGCTGGTCTCCATGGCCTTCGCGATGTTCATCGCGAACGCTTCTGCGTCGAATGTTTTTGCTGATCGGGTGTCGGTCTGAACGTCAGTCATGGCCTGATCACAGTATCGCGTCGGGAGCGTTTCGTCACCGCAATCGATCAACAATCCGCGAGTTTGCGGTTAATTCGATTTCTGCGTGTTGCGTTGCGAAAAAGACTCTTGCTTCCATCATATTGAACTCGTAGGCGGTCGGAATTCTTGTTCAACGCACTAACGTTTCGGGTGACAATTGGTTGTGCTGCGGCAAAATGCGCCGGATTGCGGGCGATTGTGCGGAGACCGAGGGGACGTGGCGTGATGCCGGTGGATCGAAGCTGGAAGACGAGGGCGCGAGCTCTTGCCGCGGGCAGCGTCGTCTGCGGCACGCTGACGCTGGCCGGCTGCTCCAGTCCGATCGCGGACATGCCGTCGCTGGAGGCTGAAGCCCTGGTGCGGCCCAAGGAGCCGGGTGGCTATCTGCCCGTCAATGACGTCCCGCGCGATCGTGACGCCGCGATCATCTCGCCGGACGAGCGCGCCAGGATCGAGAAGGAGTTGCTCGCTGCGCGCGACCGTCAGGCCTCGGCCGGAACGGGTGCAAAGGACAAGTGATCGGCGGCTCCGATCGGCGTAATTGTCTGGCGCGGCGCAGTGTCCATGATAAAATAACGGAATCAACACCTCCGCGTGTCGTCGCCAGCCAAGCTGTGAGCCCGTGCTAAGCGTTTGATCCAGCAACGGTTTCAAGGCGAGGCCTGCGGCGCCGCAGCGCCAGCCATGCTGGCGAATCCGCCCCCGGTTGCCGGAGCCGAGAGACCCATGGAAGATTTCTACCGCATCCGCCGTCTGCCGCCTTACGTGTTCGAGCAGGTCAACCGGGCCAAGGCGGCTGCACGTAACGCCGGCGCCGACATCATCGACCTCGGCATGGGCAATCCGGACCTGCCGGCGCCGCCGCATGTGCTGGAGAAGCTCAAGGAGACCCTCGGCAAGCCCCGCACCGACCGCTACTCGGCATCGCGCGGCATCGTCGGACTGCGCCGGGCACAGGCGGCCTATTACGATCGCCGGTTCGGCGTGAAGCTCAATCCCGATACGCAGATCGTGGCGACGCTGGGCTCGAAGGAAGGTTTTGCCAACGTCGCGCAGGCGATCACCGCGCCCGGCGACGTCATTCTCTGCCCCAATCCGAGCTATCCGATCCACGCCTTCGGCTTCCTGATGGCGGGCGGCGTGATCCGCTCGGTGCCGTCGGAGCCGACGCCGCAGTTCTTCGAGGCGGCCGAGCGCGCGATCATTCATTCGATTCCGAAGCCGCTGGCGCTCATCGTCTGCTATCCGAGCAATCCAACGGCCTATGTCGCCAGCCTCGACTTCTATCGCGACCTCGTCGCATTCGCGAAGAAGCACGAGATCCTCATCCTGTCGGACCTCGCTTATGCCGAGGTCTATTTCGACGACAACAATCCGCCGCCGTCCGTGCTGCAGGTGCCGGGGGCGATGGACGTCGCGGTCGAGTTCACCTCGATGTCGAAGACCTACTCGATGGCCGGCTGGCGCATCGGCTTCGCGGTCGGCAACGAGCGCATCATCGCGGCGCTGGCGCGCGTGAAGTCCTATCTCGACTACGGCGCCTTCACGCCGGTCCAGGTCGCCGCGACCGCGGCGCTGAACGGTCCAGACGACTGTATCCGCGAGATGCGGGAGACCTACCGCAAGCGCCGTGATACGCTGGTGGAGGCGTTCGGCCGCGCCGGCTGGGAGATCCCGTCGCCGGAGGCGTCGATGTTCGCCTGGGCGCCGTTGCCCGAAGCGTTCAAGAGCCTTGGCAGCATGCAGTTCGCCACCCTGATGGTCGAGAAATCCGGGGTTGCGGTGTCGCCCGGCGTCGGCTTCGGCGAGCATGGCGAAGGCTATGTCCGCATCGCGCTGGTGGAGAACGAGCAGCGCATCCGGCAGGCTGCGCGCGGCGTCCG
>JBARNF010001046.1:0-4859 GCA_049802835.1 Bradyrhizobium sp. | reverse complement strand
GGTGAGCTCCGCACTGGTCGCGGCCGCGCGGCACGATCGCGCCATCGCGGCTCCTGCCGCGCAGCGGATGATGTCCGATACGCCGCTGCTCGGCAGCGGTGGCGGCACCTTCGCAGCACTTGCCGAGCTGTACGGCCCGGCATCCTCCGGCGGCCCGGCGCCGCCCTCGGCTGCGGTCAAGGTCTATGTCGAATACGGACCGATCGGGCTGCTGGCATTGCTCGCCAGCGGGTTGTTTCTGGCCTTGAAGCTCATCGCAGGAGCGGCGCGGCGCGGCCGCGACCGGCACTATTCAGCTTCCGCAGCTGCCGTCGTGTTGGTCGCGATGGCGCGATGCCTGCTGGATGCGAGCCTGACTGGAGCAGCTCCGCAGATCGTCATTGCCGTGCTTGTTGGGATCGGCCTTGCACAACGGCGCTCGGCGGACCGATGAGCCCTCGTCTCAGACCGTCGATGATCCGGCGACGTTCGACCAGTAGCGCGGATTCGACGGGGATTGCACCCGCACCCACCGGTAGCTGGTCTTGGACCAGGGCCGGACATTGGCGTTGAGATTGTCGACGACGATGTCGCCCGACCGGGTCCGCACCACCAGCACCAGATGATGCTCGCCCCAATTCGTCACGACTTCCGCCAACAGCAGAGCGCGCGCCGGCCAGCCGCGCTGCAGCAAGGCGTGCCGCTTGGTCACCGCATAGTCGTTGCAATCGCCACGTGCGGGACCCACCACCCACTCTTCGGCTGCGACACCATGGGTATTGCGGGTCGGAATGATGGAGCGGTTGACCTCGGCATTGATCTTCACCAGCTCCGAGTAGCGGTCGGCGGTCAGGTCGATCCCGCCGCCACGGAAGACCAGGGAGTTCGACCGGCAATCCTGCGGATACGCCATGCAGAACTTAATGTGGGCCATCGGCGGGAGCGCCGGCGCGTCGAGCTTGATGCGATCGATCTGATATCGCAGGCTCAATGGCGCGCCGATCATTGCGGCCTGCACGCTCTGGCTGACGCCCAACAACAGGGCAAACAGCGCCACTGAATAGATTTTAAGCTTCCGTGCCATTGCAGAACTCCCCGCGTCCATGCGGCAGAGTTAGCTCGGACGGATTAGGATGACGTTCGGCGCCACCGTTCAATTTGGCTCAAAATGCTCGCGGCCGCCTTACGCTTCAGTAAGCAAGGCAAGCGCTTCAGTAAGCAAGGCAAGGCCGGAAAACGCATCGAGAGCTGGTCAAAAGGACGCCTCACGGGTCCGACCAGGATCCTAGGGATCAAGTGTCCACCGACCAGGGACCGGGGACCAGGGATCAGTGGCTCTGGTGCTCCAGGTGCGCGGATCGAACCGGGGATTGCTCCTCGACGCGGGCCTTTTCCAGAAGCAGATCGGTGACGATCTTCCGCAACCGGCGGTTCTCAGCCGTGAGCTCGTCCAATGTCCGGCGCATGTCGGCGACGGACGGCATCGGCGCTGCCGTCGGCAGCAGCGGCTCGAGCGGAGCTTCGACGACCGCCACCTGCTTCTGCTCGGGCGCGCGCGCCCGCAACTTGCGCCAACGATGGAACGTCATGACGCTCACGCCGAGCACATCGCAGATTTCCACCTGGGATTTGCCGGCACGGACCATCTCGTCGGCCTGAGCAAGCTTTTGGATGATTTCCTGGTAGGAGTGCTTCTTCATAACACCTATCGTCGGCGGACGCCCGTTATCTACAACCTATCCGGCTAACAAACGACACGCCACGGCCAAAAGTTGTAACCGGTAATCTATCACAGTCCGGTATAAATAACCATTCTGTTATGGCTTTGAAGCGACCAATCCACGAAGACATCGCGTTGCTCGCGTGCAAAGCAGCACGGGGCTGCGCGGCGGGAAATTTATTAGCAAAACAGCCGGCCGCCCAATCCCGATCGATCACGGACGCTAACAAATCCGGCAGTGGCTCGCGATCGGATGGGGGTTGACCTTCCCCCTGCCAATCCTCGATTTTGCATCGCATCAAAGACGCCCTCTCAAATCCTGCGACCAAACAAACTCACCGGGTGCGCACATGCGAAGACGCGATCTGATCGCAGCCGGTCCGGCCACGTTGCTGGCGGGCGTTGCCGATGCGACCACCCGACCGACGCCGGAGGCCGTTACCGTCGACGTGCGCCGCGATTTCGGCGCCAAGGGCGACGGCATCGCAGACGACTGGCAAGCGATCGAAAACGCCGGCCTCCACCTCGGGCGGCTCGGAGGTGGTAGTATGTACTTCCCAGCCGGCTGGTACCGATTGGGGAGCGTGGGAAAAAACATAACCATACGTAACAACGTTCGTTATTTCGGCGATGGACACGCATCTGTGATCATCGGGAGCAATGCGGCATTCATAAGTCCGAAGGGCGCCGCATTCGGGCGAAGCTCCTACGCCGATTACCGTTACTTCACAGTGCGCGATATCACAGCGGGCGATCGTGAGATCGAATTCGCCAATGCAGCAGACGCCGCCCAATTCAAGCCGGGCGACATTGTCATCGCCCGATCGAAGGATGCGATCGTCACGCCGGGAGACGTACTGCCCTACTACGTGGAGATGAATCGCGTCGCCGCCGTCGCGGGCAATCGCATCGTGCTGGAAGATGCCATCGATGACGGATGGCGCGGTCTCGTGGCCGCCAATGTGACGCAGGACGTCGTCCAGGGATATTGCATTCATGATCTGCGCATCGAATGTGAGGACGGCTATCCCTTCTTCATCCAGGGCAGCTACAAGAGCGTCATCCGGAATTGCTGGACCCGCGGGATGGCGCTGGCCTGCTTCAACGGATTCACGCGCAGTACGGCTCACGACATCATTGCCGAGGTCAGCTGGCGTCCGGACAGAACGAGCGCCTCCGTGTTTGAAATCGAGACCGGATGCGTCCGCGCCAATTTCCACGATATCGACGTGTACATGGCCGGATCGGCGCGCGCCGGAGAACGCTATCCGGTGTTCTACTGTCAGGAATTCTCGCGCCGAACCGCATTGCGCAACATCCGGATCGCCGCCGCCGGAACAGATCTCGGCAACGTCTTCGAGGTCATGAGCGGAGGGCATCGCTTCGAGAACATCGAGGTGACCGCAAGATCGGTCGACAAGGTGCTCGATTATTGGGTGCGTGAGCCCGAACGTTATCAGCTCGGTGAGCTCGGACTCGCAATGCGCCATCTCACAATCGATACATCAGACCCGACGATTGGCTTCAATCATGGCTTCATATTGCACAATGACTACCCTGGCGGAGAGGTTCAGAACGTAACAATCGCTGATTGTGAGGTCAGGGCGCGCGGCATCCGTCCCGAACGAAACCTGATCTGGTTCTACAAGGGTCGACACAAGAACATTACGATCGAGGGCGTTCGTGGCCCCGGTCAGGTGGCGATGACCACATCCCCCGCGGAACGTCCCTCCGGCGTCCCGGCCCCCTCCACGCCGGCCTTTCCTCTGAGCGAGGTCGTGCTGCGCAATTGCGCGTTTACCCGGCTCGCCTCGCCCGAAATGCTCGCACACGCGCGCTATATCGATTGCCGCCGGATCGATGCTCGACCTGCAGCCGCCATGATGGCTGCGCCAGGCGCCATGTGGTCGGCTGACAAGCCCCGCCTGCAGCTCGCATTCCCGCTCGTCGCGGATATGACGATCTGCTGCGGCGATGTCGTATCGATCAAGATTTCAGCCTGGGCCGAGGCTCCGTCGTTCCCGGTTCATCTCCGAATCAAGGTGATGGGCGCCGAGGCGCTGACGTTGGATCTCGCGCCTGCGAGCACGGCAGACGTCGATGTCGACCTTGCGGTCACATTCTTCGGCGGCGCCTTTCACCAGCCTGAGCGTTTCACCGTCGCCGGCCCGGTCACGACCCGAACCGGCGCCGGGCCGAGTTGGACCTCCTTCACCGGCAAGGTCGACCGCCGGCCGCCCAATCTGGTCGAGGTGTCGGCCTGGATCGACAAACCGGCAGGACTGGCGGCCGGCATCACTGTCAAGTCTGCCCGCATCGCGTTCCGTGAGGTCGAACGAGACGCCTGACGTTGAACGCGGCACGTCCCGCCGATCTGGTCGAATACAGCCCGCCAGACGAAGTGCGGCAGACGGCGGACCGCCGAGCTGCCGTTTCCGCGGGCGCGGCGCCGTGATGCTTAACAAACGATGCAAGAGATCGCTGCGATCTGAAGCGAATTTTCAGCCGGATCTCAAACTCCGCCGCGTAGATTGCAGCGCGGAGGGACATATCATGCTGAAACATACGCTCACATTTGTTGCCGTCGCTGCGATGCTCGCCAGCGTACCGTCAGCCCATGCGGGGCTGCTGGCGTCGCCGATCGGCCTGAAACGCGCATTCGACGCGTCGCGCACGTTGACGAAGATCGATGCCCGAATTCCATCCGACGCGTGCATGCTGCACAGCGACGACGTGTTTGCCGGCCCTCTCACGATCTGGGTCTGCTAGCCAACGTCCCGACGGGGATCGACGGCTCGATCCCGTCTTGCCCGGCGTCTATGGACGCCGCGGCAGCGGCTGCAGGATCAGCCCGCCGCCCGCCGACCTCCCCCGGACCAGGAACAGGCCGCTTTCAGTCGCGACGACGTCCCCGGCCTGGAGCGTCTCGTCGCTCAGCACGCGATCGGTCGCGAGCCGCTCCGGTGAGGGCGGCAATGGCGCCTCTTCGCGCGGCTGCGCCGCGGCTTCCCGCCGGGCTTGCTCCGCCCGCTCGCGGGCCTGCCGCACCTTCTGCGTCCAGGCCTCGCGCGAGATGACACTGTCCGGCGACAGCTGATCTGCCGGCTCCGCTCCCTCGACATCGTCAGCAGCCGCACGCGACGGCAGCGCCGATGGAAGC
>JBARNF010001045.1:0-3568 GCA_049802835.1 Bradyrhizobium sp. | reverse complement strand
CATCTGACTCTCCGAGGGTTCGAGTGTGGAAACCCAAACCTATCGGAAGGGCTCGCTCACCGCTCCCCCATGGAATCTACGAGGCTGTGAATCTTTCGACTCTTGCGATTTTCGGCACGAGTCAAATCAATGACTTAGCTCACCAGAAATCTGCCGAAATCGAATTGTCTCTCATGCTCTACGACATCGTCGCCTTCACGACTTCCCGAACGACGCCTTCAGCAGCGCCGGGTAGCGCAAAGCCTGGAAGCCGCCGCGGGCCGCGTAGAAGCCGAGCATGGCGATCCACAGTCCCGTATTGCCGAAGCCGCGCAGCGCCAGCCAGATCGCGAGAAAGACGAGCAGTGCCGCGACCATCAGGTTGCGCATGTCGCGCGCCCAGGTCGCGCCGATATAGACGCCGTCGAACGCGAAGGCGAACACCGACAGCAGCGGTGATGCCACCACGAACGGCAGATAGTCCCGCGCTGCGCTGCGCACCGCCGCGCTCGCGCTCATCACATCGATCAGCGCCGGCCCGAACAGTGCCAGCACCGCAGCCACCACGAGCGCGAAGCCGAACCCCCAGGCGATCACCAGCCGGGTGGCGCCGGCAAAGGCGTCTCGGTTGCGCGCGCCGTAAGCATAGCCGCAGAGCTGCTCGGCGGCGTTGGCGAGCCCATCGAGGAAGAAGGCGGCGACCAGCAGGAAATTGTTCAGCACGGCGTTGGCCGCCAGCGTCGTGTCCCCCGCGCGCGCGCCTTGCGAGGTAAAGAACAGGAACGCCACGATCATCGCGGCGGTGCGGATCATGATGTCGCGATTGACCGCCATCATGTGCATCAGCTTGGCGCGATCGAACAGCGCAGGCCGCGAGATTCCGGCCGCCGTCTTGACCAGCCGGTGCGCGAGCACCAGGCCGATCGCGACCCCGACTGCCTCCGCGAACACGGCGGCAATCGCCGCGCCCGCAATGCCGGCCTCCAGCACCTGCACCAGCAGGATGGTCGCGGCCATGTTGATCAGGTTGATCGCGACCTGCACCGCCAAGGCGAGCCGCGCGCGCGCCAGTCCGACCAGCCAGCCGAGCAGCGCGTAGTTGGCGAGCGCGAGCGGCGCCGCCCAGATCCGGACCATGAAATAGGTTCGGGCTGCGCCGAGCACCGCCTCGCTGCCCCCCATCACCTCGAAGAGAACTGCCGCAAGCGGCACCTGCAGCGCAATCAGCGCGATGCCGATCAGCGCCGCCAGCGCGAGGCCGCGGATCAGGACCATCAGGACTTCGTCGGTCTCGCCGGCGCCGAGCGACTGCGCGGTGAAGGCCAGGGTGCTCGCGCGCAGGAACGCGAACAGCCAGAACAGGCAGTCGAAGATCACCGAGGCCATCGCGACGCCGCCGAGCATGGCGGCTTCGCCCAGCCGGCCGATCGCCGTGGTCGAGACGATGCCGATCAGCGGCGTGGTCAGGTTGGCGATCATCGCGGGTCCTGCGATGTCGAACACCTGCGCGGTGGTGATTTTGGCCGGTCGGGTAGAGGCGGGTGAATGCAACGGACGTCTCGCTGGCCGTGCCGGGTGATCCGGCACGGTGAACTGCTTATCCGTCTTCAGGATCGCGGACCAGCCTCACGCCGCGCGGCCGGCAGGCCGGCGATTGGAAGCGCTCTAGCGGCCGCGCGGTGCGAACAGCCGCGACAGGAACCAGAGCGGGATCACGATGACGGCGCCGAGCAGGAAGTAGCGCCACAGCCAGTTGAAGGCGTCGAAGCCGAGCTCGTACAGCCGGATGAACAGCAGCCGGATGCTGTAGAGGATGTTGAGCGGATCGAAGCCGATCGCCGACAACACCACCCCGACCAGGATCGACAGCAGGATCAGCCGGAATGCCACGCCGAGCGGCGAGCCGCCGAGAAAGCGATACAGGCCATCCTGGCCGCGGGGGCGGGCCGGATAATCCCTGACGTCGTTCGACATGCCATCGTCTCCAAGCGGGTTAGGATCAAGCCGGATTCGTGTGCCGATTATAGAGCACGGCAGGGCAGGTGGGGAACCGGCATCGTCAGCGCAATCCGCTTACCGGCATTTAATGTTCCGGCGATGTCATGCCGGGGTCTCGCTCTTCAGCATCCGTTCCAGTGTTTCCAGCCGGTCGGCGTCGCGCGGCGGCTTGTCCCAGCGCAGCCGGCTGATGCGGGGAAAGCGCATCGCGATGCCGGATTTGTGCCGCGGCGAGCGCTGCAGCCCCTCGAACGCGACTTCGAGCACCAACCCCTGCGCGGGCTCGTGGACGACATGGCGCACGGGACCGAATTTCTCGGTGGTGTTGCGGCGGACGAAACGGTCGATCTGCAGCAGCTCCTCATCGGTGAAGCCGAAATAGGCCTTGCCGACCGGCACCAGCTGATCGCCTCCATCACCGGATGTCCACACACCGAACGTGTAGTCGGAGTAATAGGACGAGCGTTTGCCGTGGCCGCGCTGCGCATACATCAGCACGGCGTCGATGATATGAGGGTCGTGCTTCCATTTCCACCATTGCCCCTTGGGACGGCCCGGCAGATAGACCGCGTCGCGCCGTTTCAGCATGACGCCTTCGACCGCTTCGGCGTCGTCGCCGGCACCGGCCGAGGCAGGATCGGCGCGCGCCGCCTTCAGCTCGTCCCAGGTGGAGAACGCGATGGTCGGCGACAGGTCGACCCTGACATCGTCGAGACGCTTGATGAACGTCTCCAGCTTGGTGCGGCGCTCGGCGAAAGGCAGCTCGCGCAGATCGTTGTCCTCGTCGCCGAGCAGGTCGTAGGCGCGCAGATGGATCGGGTACTCCTTCATCAGCTTCGGCGACACCGTCTTGCGGTTCAGCCGCTGCTGCAGCACGTTGAAGCTCTGCACGCGGCCGTCGCGCACCACCAGCAGCTCGCCGTCGAGTGCGCCGGGCAGATGCAGCGACGGCAACAAGTCGGGGAAGCTCCCCGTGATGTCCTCGCCGCTGCGCGAATACAGCCGCGTGACGATGTGGCCGTGCGCGTCGCGGCCGCTGACCGCCTGCACGCGGATGCCGTCCCATTTCCATTCCGCGATGTAGTCCGCCGCATCCATGCTCGCGAAGTCCTCGTCCTCGACGGCGTGCGCGAGCATGACGGGACGGAACGGCGCCGGGTCCTGGTTGACCGGCTTGTCACCGCGGCCCTCCAGCCAGGCGAACAGATCGAGATAGGGCGGCGCCAGGCCGGGCCAGATCAATTCGACCTCGTGCGGGTCCTTGTCGCCGAGCGCGGCGGCTGCGGTCTTCGCCAGCCGCGCCGAGATGCCGATGCGAAGCGCGCCGGTCACCAGCTTCAGCAGCGCCCAGCGCCCGGTCTCGTCGAGCTCATCCAGCCAACGCGTCAACTGCCGCGGCATCTCGGTCTTGCCGAGCGTGCGCAAGGTGGTGACGACCTCGGTGAGCGTCGGCGGCGGCGGATTGTTGTGGCCCGCATTGCTGTGCCCCGCTGTGTGCGGCTCCTCACCTCCCCCGCTTGCGGGGGAGGTCGGATTGCCGGGCCTGCCCGGCAATCCGGGTGGGGGCGCTTCACCGAAAGGTCCGTCCCCG
>JBARNF010001044.1:0-2193 GCA_049802835.1 Bradyrhizobium sp. | reverse complement strand
TCGGCGACATGGCCGACCTCGCGGAACGCCTTGACCAGATAGTCGGCGGACTCGCGGTCGTCTTCGATGATCAGGAGGCGCATTTCGGAAACGGGGGCGGTCACGATTCGATATCCATCTACATGGCGCGGCCGCGGTTTCCGCGCAAGGCGGACCGCACCAGGGGGGTTAACGGAGCGCGCAAGCCAGGCTGGAAAGGTGGGCGGTGAAGCTGGGGGACTTCACCGCCCGAGTTCCTTCCGACGGAGGGGGGCGTTGTTCCTACGGAAGGTGTGATGGGAGCAGGACTTCGCCCGCCCCCAGGAAGGACCGCCGACGCGGGGGCAACGTGCCGGCGACCCTCCCATCTCGTAAAACCTCCGGCTCAGCCCTTGCTCAGCCCTTGGCCAGCGGCACCGCGACGAAGCGCGACTGGCCGCCGCTCTTCACGCGCATCAGCACGCTATTCTTGTTGTCCGACTTGGCCGCATTGATGGCCTCGCGAACGTCACCGGCTGACGTCACGGTCTTGCCCGCGACTTCCAGGATCACGTCGCCTTCCTTGAAGCCGCGATCGGCCGCGGCGCTCTTCGGATCGACTTCCGTCACGACGACGCCGTCCTTGCCGGCGCCGGCGACGCTCGAGGCGGGGGCGACGGTCATGCCGAGCTTCGGCACGTCGGCGCCGCGGGTCTTCTCCGCGTTGTCGCCACCGGTGTCGGCCTTGGCTTCCACCGTGTTGGGCAGCTTGCCGAGCGTCAGGTTGATGGCCCTCTCCTGGCCCTTGTGCAGGACGTTGAGCTTGACCGAGGCGCCTGGCGCAAGGCCGCCGATGGTGCGGGCGAGCTCGCGCGCGTCCTTCACCGACTCGCCATTGACCGAGGTGATGACGTCACCGGATTCGATGCCCGCCTTGGCCGCGGGGCCGTTGGCCTGCGGCTCGGCGACCAGCGCGCCTTCGGCCTTCTTCATGCCGAGGCTGTCGGCGATGTCCTGCGTCACCGGCTGGATCTGCACGCCAATCCAGCCGCGGCTGACCGAGCCGCTGTCCTTGAGCTGGGCGATCACGCTCTTGACCGTCGAGGCGGGAATCGAGAACGCGATGCCGACGCTGCCGCCGGAGGGCGAATAGATCGCGGTGTTGACGCCGACCACGTTGCCGTCGACGTCGAACGCCGGACCACCCGAGTTGCCCTTGTTCACGGGCGCGTCGATCTGGATGAAATCGTCATAGGGACCGTTGCCGATGTCGCGGCCCACCGCCGAGACGATGCCGGCCGTCACGGTGCCGCCGAGGCCGAACGGAGTGCCGACCGCCAGCACCCAGTCGCCGATGCGCGGCTTGCCGTCGGCGAGCTTGGCGAACGGGAAGTTCGAGCTGCCCTCGACCTTGATCAGGGCCAGATCGGTGCGCTGGTCGGTGCCGATCACCTTGGCGCTGTAGGTCTTGCCGTCGTCGGTGGTCACCTCGACCTTGTTGGCGCCGTCGACCACGTGGTTGTTGGTCACGGCAAAGCCGTCGGCGGAGATGAAGAAGCCGGAGCCCTGCCCGGTGACGGCACGGCCGCCACGGCCGCCACGCCCGCCCGGCATTCCCGGCATGCCATTCTCGCCGAAGCGACGGAAGAAGCGCTCCATCGGCGAGCCCGGCTGGAACGGCGTATCCTCGTCGGAGCTGTCGTCCTTGGCGACCTTCTCCTGGATGTTGACCTTGACCGAGATCACCGACGGCTTCACCCGCTCGACGATGTCGGCAAAGCCGACCGGACGGGCCACCTTGCTGACCTCGTTGGCGACCTGCGCATGCGCCGGGCTCGCGAACAGATCGACCGGCGCGCCCGACGGGCTCAAGCCGTACGCCGCGACGCCGAGACCTGCGACCACGGAGGCCATCAGCGCGAACTTGCGGGCCGAGAACAGACCCGGCCGCGGTTTGCGGGTGGACGGGAGGGCGGACAGGTCGATCGGACGGTCGGTCATACGGCTTTCTCCGGAAGAAACATTGGTGAGAGGAAAAACTCGGTGCCTGGGCTACGTGCCCCGCTCGCTGGTCAACATGGCGGCTGCCGCCTTACGGGGTGCTGGCTGCGGCGTTAAACTTCTGTAATGCACGGACATGCCGACTGCGGCAGAATGGCGCAATTGCCGCACCGCGGTCGAAAAGCCTCTTCAGGTCAATGGCTTGCGAAAGCACCGCCGGCCAAATGGCGGCCA
>JBARNF010001043.1:0-4608 GCA_049802835.1 Bradyrhizobium sp. | reverse complement strand
CGATGTCGCCGAGGAAGGCCAGGATCGGCAGCGCGATGACGAGCGCCAGCATGCGCGGCAGGATCAGAACCTCGATCGGATCGAAACCCATGGTGCGCAGCGCGTCGATCTCCTCGCGCATCTTCATGGAGCCGAGTTCGGCGGTATAGGCGCTGCCCGAGCGGCCGGCGATCATGATCGCCACCAGCAGCACGCCGATCTCGCGCAGCACCAGCACGCCGAGCATGTCGACTACGAAGATATCAGCCCCGAACCTGCGGAAATGGAAGATGCCTTGTTGGGCGATGATGCAGCCGATCAGGAAGGTGATCAGCACGACGATCGGCACGGCGCGCCAGCACACCTGCTCGAGATGATGAATGGTCGACGTCAGGCGAAAGCCGCGGGGATGAATGAGCACCCGTCCGCTGGCGACGATCACGGCGCCCAGCATGTCGACCAGCGCGGCGACCGTACCGACGATACCGGCGACGCTGCGACCGATCTGGTTCAGCATGCCGGTGATGGTCACGGCGGTCGCATCGCCGTCGGGCGCGGCGCTGACGCGACGAACCTCGTCGACCAGGCTGGCGTAGTTTGCCGACAGACCATCGATCCTGGCCTCGACCGTCCCCGTCGTGAAGCTGCGACGCAACCGCTCGATCAGCCAGGCGCCGAACGTGTCGAGCTTGGAAATCTGCGATACGTCGATCGAAACATCGATCTTCTTGCCAACGAGCTTTTCGGCATCGGCGACGAGCCGTTCGAGCGACGGCGCAAACGGCGCGGTCCAGGCGCCCGTCGCCCGCAGCGACAGCGCATGTCCCTCCCCGCTCCGTTCCAGAGTAGGGCCGCCCTTCACGACGACCATCCTCGGAGCGGCCGGCATCCGCTCATTGCCGAGAAAAATCCCACCGCGTTGCTACCACCTTGTCGGAGACCCACATCAACAGCCATAGTCGGTCGCGTCACGCAAGCCCCCAAAACGGCATTCCGGTTCACAAAGCGCCAGATCTTCAATGACTTCCAACGATTTTCCAGTGCTCGACGCACACATGTCGCGATGGCCGATCGCCGGCAGTTTCACGATCAGCCGCGGCGCCAAATCCGAAGCCGTCACCGTGATCGCAGAGGTGCGACAGGGCGCGATCGTTGGTCGCGGCGAATGCGCCCCCTATCCGCGCTATGGCGAAACGCCGGAGGCGACATTAACCGCCCTGCTCGCGATGCAGGAGGCCGTGACTGCCGGCCTCGATCGCGACGCCTTGCAGACGGCGATGCCACCGGGCGCGGCTCGCAACGCGCTGGATTGCGCGCTGCTGGATCTCGAGGCCAAGCGCAGCGGCCGACGCATCTGGGACCTGCTCGGGCGTCGCGCACCGGCGCCCTGCGTGACCGCCTACACGATCTCGCTCGGCCCGCCCGACGTGATGGCCAAGGCAGCTGCCAAGGCGGCGCACCGGCCGCTGCTCAAGATCAAGCTCGGCGGCGACGGCGTCGTTGCGCGGATCGCGGCCGTGCGCGAAGCGGCGCCACAGTCGCAACTGATCGTCGACGCCAACGAGGCATGGACCGAGGCCAATCTGGAAGCCAATCTCGCGGCCTGCACCGCTGCCGGTGTCACTCTGGTCGAGCAGCCGCTGCCAGCGGCTGCGGACGAGGCCCTCGGCCGCATCAAGCGTCCGCTCATGGTTTGCGCCGATGAGAGTGTCCACGACCGCAGCACGCTCGAAGCGCTCCGCGGGCGCTACGATGCCGTCAACATCAAGCTCGACAAAACCGGAGGGCTGACCGAGGCGCTCGCGATGGCCGACGCTGCGCGCGCGCTAGGCTTCGACATCATGGTCGGCTGCATGGTTGCCACCTCGCTGTCCATGGCGCCGGCGATGCTGCTGACACCGCTTGCCCGGTTCGTCGATCTCGACGGTCCGCTGCTGCTGGCCGACGACTGCGATCACGGACTCCATTACGACGACAGCCTGGTCTATCCGCCCGATGCGGCCTTGTGGGGCTGAAGCGTCAGGCTCGGGCGCGCAAACCACATCAGGACGCCGCCAACTCCCGCCATGCCGGCCATCACGTAGTACACCCCGGGCCCGTAGGCTGCATAGACCGGGCCCGACAGCATCGATGCCGCCGAGCCGACGACGCCGCTCGCGGCGGCGTAATAGCCCTGCCCCCGCGCGGTCAGATCGGCCGGCACCTGACGGACCAGCAGCCCCATCGTTCCGACCAGCGTCAGTCCGAAGGTGAAGCCATGACTGATCTGGACCGCCGCGAGGCCAAGCGCGTGCGGCTCCTGGGCCGTCAGCGTCCAACGCAATACGGCCGCCACCGCGCCGATCACGACCAGGCCTGCAGCCGAAAGCGTGAAGCGCGGCGACAGCGCGAACACCACGATCTCGGCGAGCACGCCCATCGTCCACAGCCAGGCGATGGTCAGCCCGCTGAGCCCCTGCGCTTTCCATTCAATGGCGGAGAACGTGTAATAGGCCGCATGGCTTCCCTGGATCAGCGCCGAAGACGCGATGATGCAGAGGAAGCGCGGACTGCCCAACAGACTGCGCCCGCCCCGAGCCGGACCAATGTTGCGCGGCAACGGAGGCAGCGCCTGGAGCAGCAGGCTGCTGGCGGCTCCGCACAGCGCCAGCGAGACGATGATCCAGATCAGCTCATCCGCCGGGACGATGTCGGCCAATCCACCGCATAGCAACGTACCGGCGATGAAGGCTGCCGATCCCCACAGCCGCAGGCGCCCATAGTTCAAGCCGTAGCTCAGGACGCCGCGCAGCGCGTAGGCATCCGTCAACGGAACGACGGGAGTCCACAGACTGCAGATCGCCACATAAACCAGGAAGACGAGCCAGGGATGCTGCTGGAAGCCGAGCACGGTGAAGCCCGCCGCGGTGCAGAACGTGGTCAGCCGCATGGCTATCTGCAGCGCCTGGCGGCGCTCGGCGAGCGCGGTGATCACCGGCAGGACGGTGAAACGCGTCACTGCGGGAACCGCGGTGATGACGCCGATCCAGGAGGCATCGAGTCCGATCGCCCGTAGCCACACGGGAAAAAACGGCAGATGGGTGCCCGACAGCGCGAACACTGCGCCATAGAACAGCCCCAACCGATCCGCGAATCGACGCGACAATACCGGAGATGTGGTGGAGATTTGTCGGGACAGTGGCATCAATTCAATTGCGATTCGCTCAATATCATGGTGATCGTTATGCCAACGCGCAGCAATTTGCGCGATGGGTTTGCCATGGTCGATGAAGTGTTCGCCCTTTCGCCGATTTCCGCCCGCGCGGCGCAGCCGAACGAGGCCGACTACGAGGCGATACGCGACGCCTTCATGGAGACCTCGCGCGGCCGCTGGTTCCTCGGCGAATATGCCAAGCGCAACCGCAATGCCGACACCAGCATGGTGCTCGACGCGGTCGCGCGCATCGAGCATGCGTTGGCATCCCAGCGCCAACAGCAACAGGAGCTTGACCGGGCCGACAGCAAGGCGCTGCCCGAGGCGCTGGCAGCCATTCGCGCCGCTGTCGAGGATGCCGCACTCGCTGCGGCTGGCGCCATGGACGGGCTTGCCCTCGAGAAGAACCTGGCGCCGGCGCGCAAGGGCACGCGGATCATCAAGGAGATATCCTGGCGCTGGCGCGAGATCGGCGCCGACTCCCGGATCTGCGACCTGATCGATTCGCAGCTCACCTCGATCGAGGCCGCCTGCGAGCAGCTTGCGAGCGCCGACCCGAAGGCCGCGCTGCTTGCCGCGTTCGAGATCATCAAGGCCCGCCTCGAGGAGTTCGATGCCGGCGACGCGACCGTTCCGTCTGCCGCTGATGAGGTCGTGCCATCGGGTGAGACTACCGCGCAGACAGCGCACGTCGGCGCACCCGCGGAGGTTGCAGATGGTCCTGCCGCTCCGGCCGATGTTGCCCATCCGGCGGAGGCGCCTGCGGCGACGACACCGCTCGTGGCTGCCGTGGCGGCAATCGAAGCGCTCGACGCGCTCGACGCACCGGCCGCTCCTGGAGACATGATCGTCACAGCCGCGGCGGTCGAAGCCGCAGCAGCTGAGACCTACGCCGCAACCCTTCCGAAGCCGGCCAGTCCAAGCGCTCCGACCGACATCGCGGCCGCGCCGGTTACAGAGGTCATCATCGAGGTCGAGACGCAGGTGGTTGCCGTCGTGGACCTCGATGCGGCCGCAGCAGCAGAGGCGCAGGACCGGGCCATCCTGGATTTGGTCGCGGCCGAGATGGGAGCGCCCGAAACGACTGAGGACGATGAGTTCAGTCGGGCGCGGACGCTCGGCTTCGACATCGAGGAGCCGGCGTCAGTCGATGACGACATCGTCGCCAGCTTCGGCGACCCCGCTCCATCCGAGCCGGAGCTTGCGCACGCAACGGCCGAAGCGCCCGCTGCGCTGGAGCCAGCAGCCCCGCCCGTGGCTCCGATCGCGGCCCCCATCGTGCTCGCCCCCACCCCAGCCGAAACGTCCTTCGCGGGGGGAGCACTGGCGGCCGTGGCCGTTGCCCTGGCTGCCGAGCGCAAGCCGCTGCCACCGTTGGCGGATACGGAGCCGCGCAGGCAGGCACATGCGGGAGCAACTGCCGCTCCCGGCCCGAC
>JBARNF010001042.1:0-1893 GCA_049802835.1 Bradyrhizobium sp. | reverse complement strand
GAATTGCACTACCAGCCGGTGTTCCAAGTATCCGGTTGCCGCCTCATCGGCTTCGAAGCGCTGATACGCTTGCCCGCGGAAGACGGAACACTTATCCCGCCGTTGGTCTTCATTCCTGTTGCCGAGGACTTGCGGCTGATCGGCAAGATCGGGGCATGGGTGTTGCGGGAGGCGTGCCGGACCGCCATGCTGTGGCCAAAGCATTTGACGATCGCAGTGAACTTGTCGCCGGCGCAATTCGCGGCAGGCAGCGTCAGCGCCATCGTCGCCGCGGCGCTCGAGGAGGCTGGCCTCGAGCCGCATCGGCTCGAGCTGGAGATCACCGAGACCTTGCTGCTCGGCGACAGCGACTCCGTCATGGCGGAGCTGCGGGCGCTCAAGGCTCTGGGTGTCGCGATCGTGATGGACGACTTCGGGATAGGCTATTCGAGCCTCAGCTATCTGTGGCGCTTTCCGTTCGACAAGATCAAGATCGATCGCAGCTTCATGGCCGGCTTCGACGGCTCCGGCCGCGATGCCGAGACGGTGGTGAAGACGATCATCGCGCTCGGACGCGAGCTGCATATGCGCGTCACGGTCGAGGGCGTCGAGACTGCCAAGCAGGCTGCGTTTCTCGAACAGGCCGATGGCGATCAGGCCCAAGGGTTCTTCTTCGGCCGACCGGTCCCCGCCTCAGAGGTCGGCGTCAATATTCTCGTGGATATTCAACAGCAGCAAGCTCGGACACTCGAAGCCGAGGCCAAATTGCGGCTCGTCAAGTAGTTGGGCGAAAGGCAATCTGATACCGAAACTTTATCCAAAACTGAGGTCAGATACGCCCGCGCTCCCGCCTCGGCAGCTTGGCTTCCTTCTCCAGGATCTCCGTCAGAACCACGACCCAGTCGCCAAGCTTCGGCGTAGGATGAACGCCCCGCGGCTACTTGACGTCAGTCTTGACCTTGCGCACTGTCCGGCGCGATACCGCTTGCCACTCGGCAGTGCCAGGGACTCCTTGGAGATTAGTGCGGTCCGTATTCTGTGAAGGGTCTCGGAATGCGCCGGCGAAACCGACAAGGAATCAATGGTGCATGTTTATTACGATAAAGGAGTAGCGGTCCACATCGACCCGAGTCATGCGCAATTGACCGCATTATTTGCCGCTTGCAGACCGCGGGCCTTGATGACAATGGCGAGAACCTGATCGACTGGCGCTCCTGCAAGCATTTGATCGACGTCTGCGTTGACGCGGAGATCGCCCACGGTCGCGCCATCACGCGTTCCGCTGCCATGTGGATAGGGCTCGACGAAACCGCCCGCCGCTACATCCGAGTGATCATCGATCTCTGGCTCGCCCAAAGGAAAGGGAACGCCATCATTGCGGAGCGGAAACAAGAGCATCAGCGGGAGCGCGCGCTGGCGCACATGGCCGCGAAGAAGGCCACGAGATGACTGGCCCCGAATACCGTTTAAGGAGCCCAGGGCTGCCACCTCTCCTGGGCTTTGCCTTCCTGCTGCGGCAAGCTGTAGCACGAGATGGCAATTGCCCCAACCCTGGGTTGAAAGTATAATATTACTTTCAATCAGATAAAGCATTTTGGGGACTCTGCCAATGGAAGGACCTGCAAGGCCGCCCTTCGACGTGAAAGCCTATCTCACAAAACCAAACGGGGGACGCACCGTATCGACCTATCGCGCGAATGAAGTGGTCTTCTCACAGGGAGACCCGGCTGATTCTGTTTTTTACATCCAGGAGGGCAAGCTCAAACTCACGATCCTTTCCGAGCAAGGCAAGGAGGCCGTTGTCGCAGTCCAAGGGCCGGACGAGTTCTGCGGCGAGGGGTGCATGACCGGGCAGCCGCTACGTTTGGCTTCAGCCGTGGCAATGACGAAATGCACGATCATGCGGCTGGAGAA
>JBARNF010001041.1:0-5405 GCA_049802835.1 Bradyrhizobium sp. | reverse complement strand
GCTCTATGTCCTGGCCGGCGGCGTGCTGGTCGAATCCTACAGCCGCCTGCGCGAGGCCGCGCCGCCGCCGGCGCTGTCGGCCGTCCCCTTCGTGGTGCTGCTGATCGACATCGCCGTCAACTTCTGGCGCGCCCGCGCGCTGCATCGCGCCGCGCACGAGACCCACAGCCAGGCGCTCGCAGCCGACGCGCTGCATTTCGCCTCCGACGTGCTCGGCTCGATCGCCGTCATCGCCGGCCTCGTCCTGACCGGATTCGGATTCTGGTGGGGCGATTCCGCCGCCGCCGTCGCGGTCGCGCTGATGATATCGGTGCTCGGCCTCAGGCTTGCGCGCTCCACCGTAGAAACACTGCTCGATCGCGCGCCGGAAGGCGCTGCCGAAAAGGCGGACGCCGCGATCCGTTCGGTAGCCGGCGTCGTCGACGTCGAGCGCCTGCGGGTGCGGCTCGTGGGCGCGACCCATTTCGTC
Source organism: Bradyrhizobium sp. (assembly GCA_049802835.1). Classification (GTDB taxonomy): domain Bacteria; phylum Pseudomonadota; class Alphaproteobacteria; order Rhizobiales; family Xanthobacteraceae; genus Bradyrhizobium. Next base: position 4,936 of record JBARNF010001041.1, on the reverse strand, counting down.
GATGCCACGGTGCAGGTGCCGCGGACCTATCCGATCGACCGCGTCCACGAGATCAAGCGCAAGGCGCAGGCCGCCGTCGACGCCGGACTGTCCGGCGCCGACGTCACCTTCACCACGGTGCCGGTCGCCTTGAGCAATGAGAGCGTGCGCGAGCGCATCATGGTGATCGCGCGCAATTCGGGGCTCGCGATCCATCACGTGACCGTCCACGACGTCGGCGGGCGGCTGATCGTCGCCATCGATCTCGAGGTCGACGGCGACATGAGCCTGGTCGCGGCGCATGCGATCGCTCACGATCTGGAGCGCAGCATCCGCGACGAGTTCGGCGCCGACGTCGAGGTCGACACCCATATCGAGCCGCTCGAGCCCGAGCTGCCGTTCGGCATCGACGCGCCGGCGCGGCGGATCGAAGAGATCGCCGCGGCCTTGCAGCGCTTCGCCGCCGAGACCGACATGTACGACGTGCACAATGTCCGCGTCCGCAACACCGAGGCCGGCGAGATCGTCAACTTCCACTGCCGTGCCGCGCCGTCGATGAGCGTGCTCAAGGTGCACGACAGCGTCGACCACATCGAGCGCGGGGTGCGGCGCGCCTTCCCGACCGTGAAGCGCGTCATCAGTCACGCCGAACCGCCGCACGGCTGAAGCGATTAAGTCACCCTGCGTTCCCGCTTCGGACTCGTCACGCCGGCTTTTTGCCACGACAATTCCGCATTGGATAAGATTTATTAGCTTTTGCCAAATCGTTGACTCTCGACAGCCCGACAAATCTGGATTCAAATCGACTTGATTCGGAAGCGGCTGGGGCTCTTTCGAAATTCGGGTATCAACGAAGTTTCGGGGGTCTACAGCATGGCGCGTGCGCATGCCGCGAACGCGTGCGTCCAATCTTCTGATTCGATCAAAGGGTTGGCGCAATCGATCGCGAAACCGGCCTATCAAAGGCTGTTGACTGCAGAGCCGGTATTGCGTCGTGCCGTCCCCACTTTGATCATCGCCTTTCTCGTCACCATCTGCCTCGGCGCCTTCGTTCAGGTGCTCGATCAGAGCCGGCAGAAGCGCAGCGCCAGCAAGCGCGACCTCGCCGCGATCTCCGATCTGCTCGCCGACCGCATCGGCCACCTCGCGATGCGCCCGGACCGCATGGCCAACATCGAGCATCTGCAGAGCCTGCTGCCCGATCTCATCCCGGCTTGGGGCACAGCGCCCGGACGGCACGTGATCGTGACCGGCGCCGACCATCGCATTCTCGCCCGGGTTCCGATCGATTCCGGCCTCGGTGAGAACGACCGCATTCTCGACCTGATCTCGACCGCGCAGCTGCTGGCGACACCGGGGCTGCAGGGCACCGTCACCGAGATCACGCTGCCGAACGGCCGTCCGGCGTTTGCCATCTCGCAGCTGATCAAGGCGCTGCCCGGCCGCGTCGTCGTGATCCAGGAGAAGCTCGATCCGATCTGGGGCTCGGACGCCGCGCTCTCGGTCACGCTGTCGGCCACCACCGGCTTCGTCGTCCTGATCCTCGGCTTCGCCTTCCATTGGCAGTCGACCCGCGCCCGCGAGGGCGACCTCATCAACGACGCGGTGCGCGGGCGCATCGACACCGCGCTGAACCGCGGCCGCTGCGGCCTGTGGGACTGGGACCTGTCGCGCGGCCGCATCTTCTGGTCGAACTCGATGTTCGCGATGCTCGGCCTCGGCAACCGCGCCGACCTCCTCACCTTCGGTGAGGTCAACGCGCTGGTGAACTCCGACGACATCGACCTGTTCGCGATCGCCGATCAGCTCGTGGCCGGCGAGATCCGCAACATCGACCAGAGCTTCCGGATGCGCCACACCGAGGGCCACTGGATCTGGCTCCGGGTCCGCTGCGAGCTGAGCCAGGGCGCGACCGAGTCCGGCCTGCATTTGATCGGCATCGCCGTCGACATCACCGAGCAGAAGAGCCTCGCCGAAAAGACCGTCGAAGCCGATCTCAGGCTGCGCGACGCGATCGAGACGATCTCCGAGGCCTTCGTGCTGTGGGACGCCAACAACCGGCTGGTGCTCTGCAACTCGCACTTCCAGAAGCTGCACAAGCTGCCGGACTCCGCCGTGATCCCGGGCACCGCCTACGAGACCGTGATCGAGGTCGGCAAGATGCCGGAGATCCGCACCAGGCTGCACGACAACAGCCATCAGGTGCCGGGCGCGCGCACCTTCGAGGCGCAGCTCGACGACGGCAGCTGGCTGCACATCAGCGAGCGCCGCACCAAGGACGGCGGCTACGTTTCGGTCGGCACCGACATCACCCGCATCAAGGAGCACGAGCAGAAGCTCATCGACAACGACCTCCGCCTGCGCGCCACGGTCATCGACCTGCAGCGCTCGCAGACCGCACTGGAGCGCCAGGCGATCGAGCTCGCCGACCTCGCCGAGAAGTACTCGCAGGAGAAGACGCGCGCCGAGGAAGCCAACCAGACCAAGTCGAAATTCCTCGCCAACATGAGCCATGAGCTGCGCACGCCGCTCAACGCCATCATCGGCTTCTCCGAGATCATGGGCAGCGGCATGTTCGGCTCGCTCGGCTCGGAGAAGTACCAGGAATACTGCCACGACATCCTGACCTCGGGTCAGTACCTGCTCGAAGTGATCAACGACATTCTCGACATGTCGAAGATCGAGGCCGGCCGCATGAAGCTCGACATGGAGCCGCTCGACCTCGCCAAGACGCTCGCCGAATCCCTGCGCGTGGTGTCCGGCCGCGCCCAGGACAAGCGCCTGGTGCTCGATGCCGACATCGAGGGCAGCATTCCGGTCGTGGCCGACCGCCGCGCCACCAAGCAGATCATCGTCAACCTGCTGTCGAACGCGGTGAAGTTCACGCCGGAAGGCGGCCGGGTGACGATGCGCAGCCGCGTGTTCGAGGACAAGGTCGTGCTGCTGATCGCCGACACCGGCATCGGCATCCCCGCACAATCGCTGGCGCGGCTCGGCCGCCCGTTCGAACAGGTCGAGAGCCAGATGACCAAGACCTATCACGGCTCCGGCCTGGGACTGGCAATCGCGCGCTCGCTGGCCCAGCTGCATGGCGGCTCGATGCGGCTGCGCTCCAGGATCGAGAGCGGGACGGTGGTTCGCGTCATCCTGCCCCGCGACGCCTACAAGGCCACTGCGACGATCTCGGTCGCGGCGTGAGACGCTGACGCCTGACGACGGCCGCGCGTGTTCGCCGTTCGGAAATCGGCAGCTTCGTGCGCCTGACGGCGGCGTACCGCTGCAGAGCGGTATTTCGATCGGGCGACCTGCCCCTCCGCGATTTTTTTCGGGATCACAGGAACAGAGTTCGACGACGGTCGTTTCGAAATCTTGCCGGCGCGGCAGGGAAGCGAACGATGTCAGAGTTGATGACCCAGCCGGACAAGCTCCGGTCGGATGCGGCTGAATGTGCACTGATCCGTGATCTCGCCACCGACCACGACAAGCGCGAGCTGTTCGCCCGCCTGGCCGAACATCTGAGCAGCCTCGCTGCCGAGGTCGAGCGGACCGCGCGCAGGCCCGACACCGGCCGCAGCTGAACATCCGCAGCACGCGCGGCGCGGGCCCCGCGGGCCCCGGAGCACTCCCGACACGAGTTCGTGCGCGCGCAGGCCGCCACACCATCGCGTAGCTCGTCTTCGTTATAAGACGTCGCGAGCAGCGTCGATTCGTCCGCACGACGAACACGACGGTCTCGCGCGTGCGCACAGGTGTCGATTTGCGATTCGTTCTCCCTCCCCTCCTCTGCATTGTTCTGGCGCTCGCCACCGCATGGCCGGCCGGTGCTCTCGACCTGACCGGCCGCGCCAGCATCGTCGACGGCGATACGCTGGACATTCACGGCGAGCGTATCCGTCTGTGGGGCATCGACGCGCCCGAGAGCACACAGCTCTGTCGCGGCCGCGACCGCAGGCCGTATCGCTGTGGCGCGCTGGCGGCCAACACGCTGGACGCCATCACGCGCAACAAGGCGCTGCGCTGCATCGCTGTCGACGGCGATCGTTACGGCCGCATCGTCGCGCGCTGTGCCGTCGGCGGCACCGATCTCGGCCAGCTCATGGTGTCGCGCGGGCTCGCCATCGAGGAGCCGCAATATTCGCACGGCCACTACACGGCCGATCAGTTCGCAGCGCGCCGCGCCAGCCGCGGCCTGTGGTCCGGCCGCTTCGTCGCGCCGCCGCTCTATCGCAGCTGCATGCATGCCGGCGGCCCACCGGCGGTGTGTCCGGATGGCGGGATGGGGTGGCGGTGAGGAACCACCTTGCGTCGTTGCAAGGAGCGCTACCACGAGCAACGGAAGCGTAGGGTGGGCAACGGCGCCCTGCTCCGCCCGCGCCACAAATCAAAATGCAACGGCGCCGTGCCCACCATCACGACCACACACGCCGCCGGTGGGCACGCGCCGCAACACCTCAATTGCCACGTGCTGACCTCTCGCTGTACGGTCGCGCACCGCAAAGGCCCGGGGCTGGATGATGACGATGACAGACAAAAAGACGCGCGTGGCGATCCTGTTCGGCGGGCGCTCTGCGGAGCATGACGTCTCCCGGGCCTCGGCCGCCAACATCTTTCGCTCGCTCGATGCCGGCCGTTACGCCGTCACGCTGATCGGCATCACCACCGACGGCCGCTGGGTGCTCGCCGACGCCGTCAATGATGGCACCGGCGCGGCCCTTACCGTGCCTGCGGACGGGCCAGGGATCGTGCTGCTGCCGGCCGGCCAGGGCCGCGCACTGGTCATCGGTGACGGCGCGGCCGGCCCGCGCGAATTGACCTTCGACGTCGTGTTTCCGGTGCTGCACGGTCCCAATGGCGAGGACGGCACCGTGCAGGGCGCGCTCGAGCTCGCCGACGTCGCCTATGTCGGCGCGCGCGTGATGGGATCGGCGGCGGCGATGGACAAGGACGTCGCCAAGCG
>JBARNF010001040.1:0-3887 GCA_049802835.1 Bradyrhizobium sp. | reverse complement strand
GCCTGCCGCGCTCGACGTGGGGCACGGCGTTCGCGCATGCCGGGCTCGGCGTCGCGCTGCTCGGCATCGTCTGCGAGACCACCTGGAACAGCGAGCTGATCAGCACGCTGCATCCGGGCGACGTCAGGAATCTCGCCGGCTACGAGATCAAGTTCGACGGCATGACCCAGCGCCGGGGCCCGAATTTCAGCGAGGTCGTCAGCACCTTTGTCATCAGCGAGGATGGCCGCCAGCTCAGCGTCATGACGCCGTCCAAGCGCAGCTTCACCACCCGCGGCATGTCGACGACGGAGGCGGCGCTGATGACGCGCGGCGTCAGCCAGCTCTACGTCTCGCTCGGCGACACCACGCCTGACGGCGGCCTTGCCGTGCGCATCTATCACAAGCCGCTGGTGCTCTTGATCTGGTTCGGTCCGGTGCTGATGGCGTTCGGTGGCCTGCTGTCGTTGTCGGACCGCCGCCTGCGTGTCGGCGCCCCGCGGCCGGCGCGTGCTCTGCGCGGCCTGCAGGCGGCGGAGTAGGGCGGATGCGACGCATTGTCGGTTCGGCGTTGCTGATGCTGTGCCTGCTCGTCGCGTCGGTGGCGCACGCCGTGCAACCCGACGAGATCATGGCAGATAGCGCGAAGGAGCAGCGCGCGCGCAATCTGTCGCGCGAGCTGCGCTGCATGGTGTGCCAGAACCAGTCGATCGACGATTCCGATGCGCCGCTGGCGCGCGACCTCAGGCTGCTGGTGCGCGAGCGCATCGCAGCCGGTGACAATGATAATCAGGTGCTCGATTTCCTGGTTGCCCGCTACGGCCAGTTCGTGCTGCTGAAGCCGCGCTTCGAGCGCCAGACGCTGTTGTTGTGGCTGCTGCCGCCGCTGCTCTTGATCGGCGGTGGCCTCGCGCTGTGGCTCCAGGTCAGGCGGCGCAGTCAACGCGGCGCGGAGGTCGTGCCGAAGCTGACAGCCGACGAAGAAGCGCGGCTCGCCGCGCTGATGGCCGCGGAGAAGCAGCCGCCGGCGCGGTAGTCCTGCCATTGCCAACCTCCGTCATTCCGGGGCAAGGCCGACAGGCCTTGAACCCGGAATCTCGAGGTTGTCTTGCGCTCGTTCCCAACAACCTCGAGATTCCCCGTTCAATCGCCAACACGCAACCGCTTCGCGCCCGCGCGTTGACGATTGCCCCGGAATGACGTTGACCGGTACTCCCGAATGACCGGTACTCCCGCAAAACCCCGTGCTCGCCACGTCCCCGAGCTTTCATCTTATTTTACCTTTGTCTGAAACGTTGGCGCGAACCCTTGTGTGACGTGTCCGGGCAAAGCCAATGTTCTCCAACAGCAATCTGACGATCCGCTTCCTGGTGGGGGGCGTCGTGGCCTCGCTGCTGATGCTGTTGGCGATCGGCGGCGGCACCGGCTTCATCGCGGTGCTCTATCTCAACAACCAGATCACCAGCCTGTCGTCCGACTTTGCGACCTTGAGCGGCCCCGCCCGCGATCATGCGATGCTGGTCTATCAGCAGGCGCAGTCGGCCTTCTCCTACTTCCTGATCGCCTGCGTCGCCATCGCGGTGTTCGCCAGCGCCGTCTGCCTGATGACTTATGCTGCCGTGCAGAACGGCATCCTGCGTCCGCTCGCGTCGATGGTCCAGGCCATGCGCGACGTCGCCGACCAGAAATACGACATTCGCATTCCCGGCTTCGGCCTGTCCAACGAGATCGGCCAGCTCGCCGGCGCGCTGGAGGTGTTCAAGACCAACGGCCTCGAGCGCGAGCGCCTGACGATGCGCGAGCTGCAGGAAGCGCAGCGCCAGGGCGAGCGCTCGCGCTATCTCGACGGCCGCATCCAGAGCTTCAACGAGCTCGTCGCCAACGTCGTCGGCAGCGTCGCGTCCTCGGCCACCCGGCTGAAGAGCAATGCCGAGACCTTGTCGGGCGCCGCCAACGACACCACGACCAAGGCCAATGCGGTCGAGGCGGCGGCCAACCACGCCAATCGCAGCGTCCAGACCGTGGCCGGCTCGGCCGAGGAGATGACGAGCTCGATCGGCACCATCAGCCGCCGCGTCTCCGACGCCACCCAGCGCGCCGAGGGCGCGGCGTCGCAGGCCGAGAAGAGCAAGAACACCATTCATGCGCTGTCGGACGCCGCCGAGAAGATCGGCGCCGTGGTGCAACTGGTGCAGGCGATCGCCTCGCAGACCAACCTGCTGGCGCTGAACGCCACCATCGAGGCCGCGCGCGCCGGCGAGGCCGGCCGGGGCTTCTCGGTGGTCGCCTCCGAGGTCAAGAACCTCGCCAACCAGACCAGCAAGGCCACCGACGAGATCTCGGCCCACGTCGCCAGCATCCAAGGCATCACCGCCGAGACCCGCGGCGCCATCGACGGCATCTCAACGACGCTGAGCGAGATCAGCGCGATCATGTCCGGCATCGAGGTCGACACCTCGCAGCAGCGCAACGCCACCCAGGACATCTCCCGCAGCGTCCAGGAAGCCGCCCGCGGCACCCTCGACGTCTCCAACCACATCGCCCAGATCAGCTCCACCTCGGCCGAGACCGGCCGCATGGCCACCGACGCCCGCGACGCCGCCGGCGAGCTGTCGCAGCAGGCCGAGACGCTGAAGCGCGAGGTCGATGCGTTCATCATCAGCGTCAAGGCAAGCTGAGGGCGAGATGAGCGGGCGGATTAGCGCAGCGCAATCCGCCATGCCATTGTCGGCCGAGCACGCCGCGCAGCGGCTTACGCCTGCGGCTAATCCCGCTACGTCACAACCACCGTCATTCCGGGGCAAGGCCGTGAGGCCTTGAACCCGGAATCTCGAGATTGTTTTGCGTCCGTGCCGAAGACTCTCGAGATTCCGGGTTCAATCGTCAACGCGTAGCCGCTTCGCGCCTTCGCATCGCCGATTGCCCCGGAATGACGGCGAATAACAACCGTTCAGCTCCTTCTGGGTAGGACCAAGCCGCCCCACGCACCGAGGCGGGATTGCTGCGCGCTGCGCTCGAACTCGCCCGCACGGTATCTCTAACCCGCTATTAGCAAATATCCCTCATCGTGCAGAGGCTCAGCCGTGAGTCGCCGGACAGGCGACCGGTGCTGCGCGGCAGGCGCGCGGCGGAATCAACACGCCCGCCTGCCGCTCTTTGGGGGAGGGGCGGACAGGAACATGATGAGCTTCCGTTTGAAGATCCGCGGGCGTCTCTACGCCGGCTTTGCCGCGCTCGTCGCCGTCGGCGTGATCATGGCCGCCGTGGCGGTGTGGAACCTGTGGGCCGTGCGCGACCAGGTCGCCAGCATGTCGGCGCTGTCCGACAGCACGGCGCGCATCCTGCAGATCTCCAACCACCTGCAGGCGATCCAGCGCGCCAATCTGCGCTACATCCATGACGCCAACGAGCCGGCGCTCAAGGAGGCTGCCGAGCGCGAGAGCGCGGCGACCGAGCTGCTGCAGGCGGCGTCGACCGGCCCGCTCTCCGCGGAGCGGCGCAAGCTCTACGGCGAACTCGTCGGCGACATCGCACAGATGCGAACGCAGCGCGACACGCTCAGCGCCGCCGTCAAGCAGATCAAGACGGGGCGGGCGGCGCTGCTGCCGGGCGGCGAGGACCTCGCCGCCAAGACCGCCAAGCTCTCGATCGCGGCGCGCGGCTCCAAGGAGCCCGAGATCATGACCGCGGTCGCGGACATCGAAGCCCGGCTCCAGCTGGTGCGGATTGCGACCTGGCGTTTCCTGGCGCTGCGCGACACCAAGTCCGCCTCGGCGTTCCGGGCGGGCGTCGAGAACGTCGAGCAGCGGCTGGCCACCCTGGAGGGCGCGACGCCGCCGGCCAACGTCCAGTCGGCGATCGCGCCGGTCAAGGCCTCGCTGGAGCTCAACAAGACTGCGTTCGAGGCC
>JBARNF010001039.1:0-8437 GCA_049802835.1 Bradyrhizobium sp. | reverse complement strand
GCGCTGCACCGGGCCGCCGGCAACCGCGAGCTGCGCCTGCCAGGACGGCACCAGCAGCACCACACCGATCGCCAGCATGATGACGGCGGCGGCCGACCGAAACACGCCGGTATCGAGACCGAGGCTGGTGCCGGCCAGCGCGATGAACAGGCCGATCCCGGTGAATGACAGCGCAAGCCCGGCGGCCAGCGCCAGCGCGCCACGCGGGTGCGCGGCAGCCGCCACACCCAGCACGATCGGCACCAGCGGCAGCACGCAGGGCGACAGGATCGAGAGCAGGCCGGCGACGAAGGCCAGCGCCAGCGCGATCATCGTGCGTTACAGGCTCTTGTCGAGCAGCGCCGCGATCGAGGCTTCCTTGGTGTCGCCGACGGACCGGCCGGTCTCGGAGGCCCCCTTGAAGGCGATCAGGGTCGACTGCATCTGCGCGCCGAAGGCCTTGACCACCGGTTTCATGTCGTCGAAATCGACGCGGAAGATCTTCAGGTCCTTGAATTTCGGATCGGCCGCGAGCTTGTCGATGATCGGCTTCTGCGCCTTGCAGGTCGGGCACCAGCCGGCATGAATCTCGACCAGGATCGGTTGCCCCGCAGCCTGCGCCGCCTTGAAGGCTGCGTCCGTATAGGGCGCGGTCTCGATGGCCGACGCCGTCCCCAGCCCTGCGAAAGCGAATGTGAGTGCGACCGCTGCGGTCGCAAAAAACCTGCGCGAAAACGTCATGACAATCCCGGCCTCTCCGTTGCGACTGGCGACCGTGGCGATGGCGCCGGTCGCTATCGACCATACGAACGCAGTCGATGCGACGTTACCTGACGGGAGCGAAATATTGCGCGCCGGGGGCGTGGAGTTGGATACGCCGGTCCATCAACGCACCACGCCGGAGGTAAAGCCGGCGCGGCGCCGCGGCGGCTTGATCTCCTTCTTGAGGAAGCAGTGCGCCTCCTTGCCGGCATAGCCGGGGCGGGCGAAGGTCCAGGCGCGGCATTTGTTGTCGCCGGTGCAGGCCGCCTTGCAGATCTCCTCGGCGTCTGCGGATTTCTCGGCATTCTTGTCCGCCGCCTTGTCGCTGCTCTTATCCGCCCCCTTGTCGGCCTTGTCGTTGGCCTTGAGATCGGTGGACTTGATATCGAAGCTGCGATAGTCGCCGCCGGGACGGTCGATCGAGGTTTCGACCGCATCGTTGCGGATCTCGACGACGCCGGCACCACGCACGCCGGAGACACAGCAATTGTCCGGCACGCGCGCCGGAACGCTGTTCTTCAGCCAGCAGACCGCCCCCGCCTCCATCACGGTCGGATAGTTGAAGCTCCAGGCCCGGCAGCGCCGGTCGTGCTCGCACAACAGCGCACAGTCGGCGGGATCGCCAGAGGCGATCGGCGCACTCATGTAGTCGCCGCCCGGACGGTCGGAATAGGTTTGCGCATCGGCCGGCGCCAGGCGCGCAGCCACGAGCAGGCACGCCAATGCCCACAGCCCTGCCCCGATGAAGCGCCCCGCGCGCCGCCGCTGAAAGATCCGACTCATTGTTAACGCTTTGAGTTTTCTGGCGTGTTTTTAGGGCGTCATTTGATCGCCACGAACCTGTATGGCGGATGAACGGGCGGCATGCCTGAAGATCTGCGTCAGCGCGGCGCAGCCTCTGATATGAGGCGAGAAACAAATCGAGACAAGAATGGCTGTATGCCGGGCCCGGTGCTGCAACCGGGACCGATAAAGCGAGGGACCGACCCTGCCGCGAGCGCAGGCTCGGCTCGACACGGGCCCGTTCAGGCCCGCCGTTGCGGCTCAGAACGCATATTCGTCATAGGCCGGCTCGACCGAGCCATGCCAGGCGCCATTGAACTTCTCCAGCATCTCCTCGGCCGGCGAACGGCCGGACTCGATGATGGCGTCGAGCGGCTCCAGATAGCGGCTCTCGTCGCGGCCGAGATGGTCGATGCGACCACGCCGGCGCAGGCCGAGATGCGCGAGCGTGAGGCATTCCTTGGCGATCTCGAACACGAAGCGGTCGCGGATGCGCGCCTTGAAGCCCAGGCGCGGCACGTCGTCCCGCAGCGCCTGTTTTTCATGCGCGGTCCAATTCTTGACGATGTCCCAGGCGGCATCAAGGCTGGTGTCATCGTAGAGCAGGCCGACCCAGAACGCCGGCAATGCCGGCAGCCGGCCCCACGGCACGCCGTCGGCACCGCGCATTTCGAGATAACGCTTCAGCCGCACTTCCGGGAAAATCGTCGAGAGATGGTTGGCCCAGTCCGACAAAGTCGGCCGCTCGCCGGGCATCACCGGATTTTTTCCGGCAAAGAAATCGCGGAACGAGGTGCCGGAGACGTCGATATAGCTCTCCTCGCGCTTGACGAAATACATCGGCACGTCGAGCGCGTAGTCGACCCAACGCTCGAAGCCCATGCCGTCCTCGAACGCCCAGGGGATCATGCCCGAGCGCTGATTGTCGGTGTCGCGCCAGATCTCGGAGCGGAACGACAGATAGCCATTCGGCTTGCCTTCGGTGAACGGCGAGTTGGCGAACAATGCGGTGGCGATCGGCTGCAGCGCCACCGACACCCGGAGCTTCTTGACCATGTCGGCTTCCGAGGAGAAGTCGAGATTGGTCTGCACCGTGCAGGTCCGGAACATCATGTCGAGGCCGTAGCGACCGACCTTCGGCATGTAGCTTCTCATGATCTTGTAGCGGCCCTTGGGCATCACCGGAATTTCGGCGCGCGTCCAGGACGGCGTCATGCCGAGACCAAGGAAGCCGATGCCCAGCGGGGTCGCGATCTCGCGCACCTGCGCCAGATGCGCCATCAGCTCGCTCTGCGTCTGATGCACGGTCTCGACCGGTGCGCCGGACAGTTCGAACTGACCGCCGGGCTCCAGCGAGATAGCGCCGCCGCCGGTGACGTCATAGAGCCCGATGATGTTGCCGCGCTCCATGATCGGCTCCCAGCCGAGCAAGAGCTTCATGCCGTCGAGCAGCGCGCCGATGCCGCGCGCGCCTTCGTAAGGCACGGGGCGGTGACCTTCGAGCGTGAATGGCGTCTTCTCATGCTCGGTGCCGATCCGGAAGGCCGACGGCGGCTTCACGCCGGCCTCCAGCCACGCGACGAGTTCGTCGCGCGACTGCAGCGGGGTCATATCGATCTGGTCACGCGCCATGAGAATCCCGGGAGAAGAGCGCGTCGATGGTCGCGCAGGGTGCGAGGGATGTCCGCGGACCCGGCAGGACCGCGGATGTGAATGGAAACGGATGCTTCATCGGGTCGACGCGCCTTCTCCGGCAGACAATTGGGCGGCCTGACCGCAGGAGCAGCCGAGGCGATCGAGCAGCATGCAGAGCTTGGCGGCGTCGACATCCGACAGCTTGGAGCCGACATGCTTTTCGATCGCGGCCGAATAGGCCGACCACATCCGCTTCTGCAGCTCGCGCCCGGCCTCGGTGATCTCGACGAACTGGCCGCGCTTGTCCATCTTGCATTCGCGCCGGACAACCAGACCTTCGTCGACCAGCCGGTCGATCAGCCGGGAGGTGGAATATTGCGGGATCAGCATCTGCCGCTCGAGCTCGACCGGGCGCAGTTCGCCCGACGGCGCCCGGGACAGCTCCAGAAGCGCATCATACCAAGCGAGCGGCGGAAAACCGGCCTTCTTCAGCTCCTGCTCGACGGCGTCCAGCACCCGGCTCTGGACCCGCATCAGGCGGATCCAGGCGGCGGTCGCCTCGGTCGATGGTTTGCGTTTCATGGGCCGGCTCGTATCCTCAAGGTCCTCGTTCTACAGCATTCGATGCAGCTGCATCAATCTTGACTATTCCATGCAAGTGCATTTAAGGGCGGGTGTGACGCCCCGATCGGTTCCACGAACAAAAACGATGTCACGGAAGGGAATACCCAATGAAGCTTTATTATTCACCCGGCGCCTGCTCGCTCTCACCCCACATCGCCCTGCTCGAGGCTGGCCTGCCCTACGATCTGGTCAAGGTCGATCTCCGCGCCAAGACCCTGGAAAATGGCGACGATTATCTCAAGGTCAATCCGAAGGGCCAGGTGCCGGCGCTCGGGCTGCCGAGCGGCGAAATCGTGACCGAGGGGCCGGTCATCGTCCAGATGATCGCCGACCAGGCCGCTGCGAAGAACCTGGCGCCGGCCCGCGACAGCGGGGACCGCTACAAGCTGCTGGAGTGGCTGAACTTCATCACCTCGGAGCTGCACAAGAATTTTAGCCCGATGTTCTCACCCGTGCTGGCCGATGACGCCAAGGCGTTCTTCAAGGACCGGGTGATGGGCAAGTTCAAATATCTCGACGGCCAGCTGGCCGGGCACGACTACCTCATGGGCAGCCAGTTCTCCGTGGCCGACGGCTATCTGTTCACCATGCTGAGCTGGGCGGAGCGGATGAAGTTCGACCTGTCGGCGATGCCGAACCTGGTCGCCTACAAGAACCGCGTCGCCGCGCGGCCCATGGTGCAGGAGGCGCTGACGAAGGAAGGGCTGATGAAGGCGGGGTGAGCGACTTCGCTTCGCTTTAGCCAGAGATTTTGCGCACGCCGCCTCCACGCTCTCGGTGTCGTCCCCGCGAAAGCGGGGATCCATACCCACAGGGAGCAGTTGTGACGCGAGACGGTCGTGGTGCCTTTCGGCGCAACAAACGACTGCCGCGGCGTGGGTCCCGGGTCGGCGCTCGGCAACGCTACCGCGTCGCCGAGCTTGCCCGGGACGACAGTGTGGTTGAACCGCACCGCTCGAAACGGCACCCTCACGATGTTCGGTTTTGCCAGACCTTTGGATCGCGGCTCGTGTGGAAAACAGCAACGACATACACCGCCGCGCGGGTTTCTCTGAAAATGAGCAGATAGGGGAAATGCCGAAGCAGCGCCCGCCGCGTCCTATGGGACGATGAAGGAAACTGCTTGGGATTCTCGCCCAGCCTTGAGACCGCAACTCGCAGCGCTTCACGAAATCGCGGGACGATCTCGGGCGCTTGCGCATTGTACCAAGCCAAGGCGCCTTCGAGATCGCTACGCGCGGCGGCCGTGAAGAAGACCCGCGACATCCAACTTCACCGCTTGTCGAGCTCGGCTTCGATCTCGTCCCAAGACATAGCTCCGCGCACGTCAGTCTCGAAGGTCGCCATGCGGCGCGCAAGCTCTGCCTCCTGAGCGGGAGTCAGACTGACGTCTTCGGGCGCCAAGCTGTCCCACAGCTCGCCAATGAGATCGAGCCGTTCCCTTTTCGTCAGCTTGGATATGTCGATTGTATCGGCCATGACCTTAATATAGCGCCAAGGGCCGGAAAAGACGACTCATAAGGTAGCGGTGTCGGCGAGGTCCAGGGCGAGCCCCCGATAACGCCACAGCGTTTCGGGAGCTCGCAGAACCGAACAGCTTAGGCCGCGGCCTTCTTCGGCGGGAAGCGGCCGTAGAAGGTCTCGCCCTTGGCGGCCATTTCCTCCAGCAGCTTCGGTGGGGCGAAGCGTGAGCCGTATTTCGCCGTGTACTTGTGGCACAGCTCGACGAATTTCTTCGTGCCCATGAAGTCGATGTAGGACAAGGTACCGCCGGTGAACGGCGCGAAGCCGAACCCTAAGATCGAGCCGACATCGGCCTCGCGCACGTCGGTGATGACGTGGTCCTCGACGGTGCGCGCGGCTTCCACCGCCTGCACCACCAGGAAGCGCTGCTTCAGCTCCTCGACGTCGAGCGTGTCGGGATCGAGATGCTTGGGCTGGAGCTTGGCGAGGTCCGGCCACAGGCTCTTCTGGCCCTTGCCCTTCTCAGGATAGTCGTAGAAGCCCTTGGCGTTCTTGCGGCCGAAGCGGCCCTGCTTCTCGACCAGCTCGACCATCAGCTTCTTGTGGTCCTGGTTGATGGCGTTGGCGCCGAGATCGTGCTCGGTCGCCTTCATGATCTTGAGGCCGAGATCGAGCGCGACCTCGTCCGACAGCGACAGCGGGCCGACCGGCATGCCGGCCATCTTGGCGACATTCTCGATCATCGCCGGCGGCACGCCTTCGAGGAACATCTCGTTGCCCTCGGCGATGTAGCGCATCACGCAGCGGTTGGCGAAGAAGCCGCGGGAGTCGTTCACCACGATCGGCGTCTTGCCGATGGTGCGGACATAGTCCAGCGCGGTCGCGAGCGCGGCGTCGCCGGTGGCCTTACCCATGATGATCTCGACCAGCATCATCTTCTCGACCGGCGAGAAGAAGTGGATGCCGATGAAGCGGCCCTGGTCCTTGAACTCCTCCGCGAGCGACGTGATCGGAAGCGTCGAGGTGTTGGAGGCGAAGATCGCGCCGTCCTTCAGATAGGCTTGCGCCTTGGCGTAGGTCTCGGCCTTGACCTTGCGGTCCTCGAACACGGCCTCGATCACGAGATCGCACTCCCTGAGCACCGCGTAGTCGGCGGTGGCGGTGATGCGGCCCATGATCGCCTCGGCCTCGCCCGGCTTGGCGCGGCCCTTCTTGACCAGGCCGTCGATCACGCTCTGCGCGTGCGCCCTGCCCTTGTCGGCGCTCTCCTGGTCGCGGTCGATCAGCACGACCTCGAGGCCGCCCCGCGCCGAGACGTAGCCGACGGATGCGCCCATGAAGCCGGCGCCGATCACGGCGATCTTCTTCAGCTTGGTCGGCGGCGCGTCGGCCGGGCGGCGCGCGCCCTTGTTCAATTCCTGCATCGACAGGAACAGGCTGCGGATCATCGCCGCCGCCTCCTTGGACCGCAGGATGTAGGCGAAGTAGCGCGACTCGACGCGCAGGCCAGCATCGATCGGCAGCTGCAGGCCTTCATACACGCAGCTCATGATCGCGCGCGCGGCCGGATAGTTGTCGTAGGTCTCGCGGCGGTAGATGGCGTTGCCGGCCGGGAACATCATCATGCCGTTCTTGGAGAACACCGGGCCGCCGGGCAGCCTGAAGCCCTTCTCGTCCCACGGCTGAACCGCCTTGCCGCCGGCCTTGATCCATTCCTTGGCGGCCTTGATGAGGTCCGCCGCCGGCACGATTGCATCGACCAGCTTCAAGGCCTTGGCCTTGTCGAGCGTGAGTGCCTCGCCCTTCAGCAGCAGGTTCATCGCGTCCTGCGGCTGCACGATGCGCGGCACGCGCTGGGTGCCGCCGGCGCCGGGGAACAGGCCGACCTTGATCTCGGGCAGGCCGAGCCGCGTCTTCGGATTCTCAGCCGCGACGCGATAGTGGCAGCCCAGCGTCAGCTCGAAGCCGCCGCCGAGCGCGAGGCCGTTGATGGCGGCGACCCACGGCTTGCCCGAGGTTTCCATCGCCCGGTAGATCTGCGAGAAGCGCCGGCTGTTGTCGAACAGCATCTGGTTGGCGGCTTCCTCGCCCTTGCCCTTCAGCACCTCGGCATAGGTCCGGTTCATGCCCTCGAGCATCGACAGATCAGCGCCGGCGCAGAACGCCTCCTTGGCCGAGGTGATGACGACGCCCTTGATGGCGGCATCCGCTGTCGTTTCCTTGACGATGGTCTCGAGCTCGACCGCCGAGGTCTCGTCCAGCACGTTCATCGAACGTCCCGGAATGTCCCAGGTGATCAGCGCAATGCCGTCGGCATCGGTTTCGAGCTTGAAGTTCTTGTAAGCCATGTGGTGCTCCCTCGGTGCCTGCAGCCGGTCGGCGCGGCGTTGTCCTGTGGTCGTAGGGTGGGTTAGCGCAGCGTAACCCACCGGCTCTCGCAACACGGCGGGTTACGCCTTCGGCTAACCCGCCCTACGCAATCACACCCGCTCGATGATGGTCGCGGTGCCCATGCCGCCGCCGATGCACAAGGTGACCAGCGCGGTCGCCTTGCCGGTGCGCTCCAATTCGTCGAGCACGGTGCCGAGGATCATCGCGCCGGTGGCCCCTAACGGATGACCGAGCGCGATGGCGCCGCCATTGACGTTGATCTTGTCCTTGTCGATCTCGAACGCCTGCATGTAGCGCAGCACCACCGAGGCGAAGGCCTCGTTGAGCTCGAACAGGTCGATGTCCGAGGCCTTCATGCCGGAGCGCTCGAACAGCTTCTCGGTGACATCGACCGGGCCGGTCAGCATCATCGCCGGCTCCGAGCCGATATTGGCGAAGGCACGGATCTTGGCGCGGGCCTCGAGGCCGTATTTCGCACCAGCCTCCTTGCTCCCGAGCAGCACGGCACCGGCACCGTCGACGATCCCTGAGGAGTTGCCGGCGTGATGCACGTAGTTGACGCGCTCGATCTCCGGATGCGACTGCACCGCGACTGCGTCAAACCCGCCCATCTGCGCCATCGCCGCGAACGCCGGCTGCAACTGCGCCAGCGACTGCATCGTCGTCGAGGGGCGCATGTGCTCGTCCTTGGCGAGGATGGTCAGGCCGTTGATGTCCTTGACCGGCACGACGGACTTATTGAAGCGGCCCTCGTCCCAGGATTTGGCCGCGCGCTGCTGGCTCTGCACGGCGTAGGCAT
>JBARNF010001038.1:0-2994 GCA_049802835.1 Bradyrhizobium sp. | reverse complement strand
TGCGCCGAGGTGCAGGAGGCGTAGGCGCGGCCGTAACCGCCGGTCGCCAGGATCGTGGTCTGGGCGCGGAAGCGGTGCAAGGTGCCGTCATCGAGCTTCAGCGCGATGACGCCGCGGCAGACGCCCTGGTCATCCATGATCAGGTCGATGGCGAAGAATTCGATGAAGAACTCCGCGGCATGTCGCAGCGACTGGCCATACATCGTGTGCAGCATGGCGTGTCCGGTGCGGTCGGCGGCGGCGCAGGTACGCTGCGCCTGGCCCTTGCCGTAGTCCAGCGTCATGCCGCCGAACGGCCGCTGATAGATCTTGCCGTCCTCGGTGCGCGAGAACGGCACGCCCCAATGCTCGAGCTCGTAGACCGCCTCGGGCGCGTTGCGCACCATGTATTCGATCGCGTCCTGGTCGCCGAGCCAGTCCGCCCCCTTGACGGTGTCGTACATGTGCCAGCGCCAGTCGTCCTGATGCATGTTGCCGAGCGAGGCCGAGATGCCGCCCTGCGCCGCCACTGTGTGCGAGCGGGTCGGGAACACCTTGGTGATGCAGGCGGTGCGCAGGCCCGCTTCGCTGCAGCCGACGACGGCGCGCAGGCCGGCGCCGCCGGCCCCGACGACGACGACGTCGTAGGTGTGATCCTCGATCGGATAGGCTTTACCGTTCGTCGCGGGCGCGCCGTTCGCGCTGCCATTTGCGCCGGCCATGGGCTAGACTCCAGAAGACAGTTTGATGAGGGCGTAAATCGAGGCGAGCGCCACGGTCACGGCGAAGAAGTTGTTGGCCATGACCGAGACCAGCTTCAGCGGCTCGCTGTGGACGTAGTCCTCGATCACGACCTGCATGCCGATCTTCATGTGCCAGCAGCTCGCGATCACGAACAGCAGCATGATCAGCGCGATCGGCAGCGAGCCCAGGATCTGCGCCGCGCCGGCCTGGTTGCGGCCGAGCAGCATGATCACAACCACGACGACAGGAACAATCAGGAGCGTCATCGCCACCGCGGTGATGCGCTGGCGCCAGAAATCCCCGGTACCGGAATGCGCCGCACCGAGATTGCGGACGCGGCCGAGCGGGGTCCGCATCGATTTCCCGTGTACGTTGCTCATCGGCCGCCTCCCACTGCGTAAGCCACGATCCACACCAGAACGGTCAGGAAGATGCCGCCGATCAGTGCGCCCCAGGTGAGCGCCTCGCGCTCATTGGGCTTGAAGCCGTAACCGAGATCCCAGACGAAGTGGCGGATGCCGGACAGCAGATGGTGCAGCAGCGCCCAGGTGTAGCCGAAGATGATCAGGCGGCCGAGGAAGCTGCCCATGAAGCCCTGGACGTAGGAGTAGGCGCTGGGACCGGACGCGGCGGCGATCAGCCACCAGGCCAGCAGCAGCGTCCCGAAATATAGTGCAACCCCGGTGGCGCGATGGACGATCGACAAGATCATCGTCAGCGTCCAGCGGTAGGTTTGCAGGTGCGGCGAAAGCGGTCGTT
Source organism: Bradyrhizobium sp. (assembly GCA_049802835.1). Taxonomy (GTDB): domain Bacteria; phylum Pseudomonadota; class Alphaproteobacteria; order Rhizobiales; family Xanthobacteraceae; genus Bradyrhizobium. Next base: position 1,512 of record JBARNF010001038.1, on the reverse strand, counting down.
CGATCCTGGCTGTCATTGGTTGCTTTGATGATTTCTTGTGGGCCGTGAACGGAAGGGGCTTGCGGCCGTGTGGATCGGCAAGGCGGCTTTTATTTACGGAGAAGGAACAGGCGTTGCAACGGCCAAATGGCGCAAAACCGAACAGCGATTCACTACTACTGGCCCGCGAGCAAAGGATCAAACGCAGCCGTGGTATACCAGGGCTCGATCACTCCGGCATACGACGAATTTCGATTCATCTCTACTCCTCCGCACGAGTCGTGACGACACGTCCAGGGCGTTGAATAATGCCAATCGTAGAGTATCGATTCACCGCTTAACTACGGAGCCTGGCGCCCCCGGTTCGCCCGCGAAAGATCGCGCCAATCTGATCTTTCTGCAAACCTGACCATAAGGATTCGCGGGGCAATCACCGGACACCGAGCGACCCCGGCCATTGGCCAATTTCGGCTCCGAAGCGTCCGCACCGGGTGGCTTCGGTCGATTTTGCCGCATGTCCGCGTCCGTCGAACCGGCCTAGTCTAGACCGCGCTCACAAACGACGCGGCGCAGAGAATGTCCAATGCCGCTTCCGACGCTCAGGCCGACGACCACAGAACGCCCGGCGGCACTGCCGGTGCGCAAGGCCGTCTCGGACGAGCCGGCCGAGGAGCCACTGACCTGCATCCTCGGCTTCACCGCCGTCGGCCTGTTCGCCGCGTGTCTTGCGCTCGCGATCGAGCACGAGATCGCCTGGCTCGCCGTGCTCGAATTCGTGCTGATCTGCGCCGCGCCGCCGCTGGCTGCGCTCGCAGGACTGGCGATCGGGCGACGGCGCTGAAGCAGCTAATGCTCCGACGAGACCAACTCCATTGCTGGGATCGCCGGACCGCGCGTCATACCGGAGCTACCCCGCCGCGCTCAGCAGCCGCACCTTGCTGGTGCGCCACCTGCGAAGGCCGCCCTGACGATCGATGCGGCCGGCCTCTGCCAAGGCTTGGATTCGCGCGGCGACCTCAGAAAATTTCAAAGGCCAGGAAAGCTCCTCGCACCGCTGCGACGCCATGAGCAAGATCGCCTGCAGACTGCTCCAGTCAGGCTTCAGCAGCGAAAAGATAAGATCGTCGAGATCCGACTCCGCGATGGACGGCGGCAGTTCGACTTTCTCCCAACGCAAGGTGCTGACCGCCTCGACGACCTGCATCGGCACAGCGAGGTCGGGGAACCGTGCGTTGACGTGTTCGATGAGCTCGCGATAGAGCCGCGATGAGATATCAACCATCGCAGCCGACAGCGCACCACTCTCGTCATCTTCGACATCGGCCAGGGCGGACGCAGCGCGTCCGAGGGCGCGCGAGGCATCGAGCAGATGACACTGAATCGTCTCGGCCTGCTCGCGCGTCATTCGCCCCTTCATCGCATGCCCGTCACTTCGTGTAGAGGTCCTTGTACTGATCACGCAGCACGTTCTTCTGCACCTTGCTCATCGCGTTGCGCGGCAGCTCGTCGACGACGAACACGCGCTTGGGCATC
>JBARNF010001037.1:0-1838 GCA_049802835.1 Bradyrhizobium sp. | reverse complement strand
GGACGGCGCGCGGCCTGTTCGACCGCAACAGGGCGCTGTGGGCGAGCTTCGTGCTGGAGACGCCGCGGGGCCGGCTCTATATCGTCTGCGACTCAGGCTATGGCACGGGCGCGCATTTCCGTCGGGTGGCGGAGGCGCACGGGCCGCTGAGGCTAGCGATCCTGCCGATCGGCGCCTATGAGCCGCGCTGGTTCATGCGCGACCAGCACATGAACCCGGAAGATGCCGTTCAGGCGCTGCAGGATTGCGGCGCGGAGAGCGCACTGGCGCATCATCACGGCACCTTCCAGTTGACTGACGAGGCGATCGACGCGCCCGTGCATGCGCTGCACACTGCGCTTGATCAGGCCGGCATCGCGCGGGAGCGGTTCGGCGTGCTCAAGCCGGGGCAGGTGGTGGAGATTTAATTCGCTCTCGCAACTTTGAAGTTGTCGTCCCGGGCAAGTCCGGCGGCGGCGCAGCGCCGGCGGACGCCGACCCGGGACCCATAACCACCGAACTCAGATTTGCGCAGGCTGGTGGCTCCATCTCGCGCAACAATGTCCGCCGCGGAGTATGGGTCCCGGCTCAAGGCCGGGACGACACCGAGTGTGTAGCAGCGCCGTCGGCCCAAAATGACATATGAATACGCCGCACTGAAGTAGCGGCGACTTACTGCCCCGGCTTAATCGCCCAGGTGACGTTGACCGTGATCGACAGCGTCTCTTCGCCCTGTGCCACCGGTGTCGGTGTTCCGGCCATCGGCGCGGCGAAGGTCTTGGCGCGGAACACCGGGGCCGGCGCGCCGTCCTCGGAGATGCTCAAGGGCTGGCCCAGCGTGACACCGGCCGCCTTGGCGTAGATCTCGGCCTTGCGGCGGGCATCGGCGACCGCCTTCTCGCGCGCCTGGTCGAGCAGCTTGGACGGCTCGGTCACCGTAAAATAGATGTTGCCGACGTCGTTGGCGCCGGCGCCCACCAGCGTATCGATCACGCTGGCGACCTTGGCGACGTCGCGCACCTTGATGGTGACGCGGTTGCTGGCGCGATATCCGACCACGGTCGCCTGGCCCGGCCGGTTCGGCGCGTATTGCGGCTGCAGCGACAGCCGCGCGGTCTGGACATCCTTGTCATCGATCCCGGCGGCCTTCAGCGCCTGCAGCACCTTGGCCATCGCGGCATTGTTGGCCTCGGCGGCCTCGCGCGCGGTCTTGGCGTCGGAGGCGACACCGGCATCGATCTGCGCCAGATCCGGCGGCGCCGACACGCTGGCCTCGCCGCTCACGGTGATCGCCGGCGTGTCCAGACGCGCGCCGTCCTGCGCCAGCGCAGGGATTGCGGCGGAGGCTGCAAACGCAGCCGCGAGAATGGATCTGCTGATCATGGCTCTCACTTCAGCGGCACATAGACGTTGATGACGAGCTTGTCCTCGGCCGTCTTCAAGGGGTCGGTCAGGTACTCCTCGATGAAGGTGTCCTTGGCTTCCAGCCGGCGCTCGTCGAGATGGTTGGTGATCGCCTCGTAGGTGTTGTCCATGTTGTCGTAGGAGCCGCGGTGCACGAACTTCAGCGCCTTGCCTTCGGGCGACTGGCCGATGCTCATGCCCTTGCCGAGAGACTTCGGCTCCTGCTCGACCGGGATCTCGGCCAGGAAGGTGAACCCGGTGTCGTCGGTCGAGGTGTAGACGATCATGCCGTTGCCGGCCGGCTTCACGCCCTGCTTGTCCAGCGTCGCCGACAGCGTCTTGAACGAATCGATCAGCGTGTCGAAGGCGTTGTCCCAATTGGCGGTGCCCTTGACGAGAACGACCTTCTTGGCCTCGAGCTTGATCTCGTCACCGAAGGCATCCGCGGCCTGGGC
>JBARNF010001036.1:0-3039 GCA_049802835.1 Bradyrhizobium sp. | reverse complement strand
GGCTCAAGGCGCGCTCCTGGGAGTCCTGTGCGAACGGCGAGAACGGCCGCCGCGCCCCGGCCTCCCGGGCGGCCAGCGCACCCGCAGGCGCCGCCCGAGCGCGGGTTCTGAGAAACAGCTGGTTGGTCCTCTCCTGCAGCGTGGGGTCAGCCATGGGGGTCGTCTCCGTTGCGGAAGCTGGGCCGGGTCGCGCCGGGTCGTCGCTCGGCGAGGCTCGGCAATCTGAGACCAAGTCCGTTCAGGTCGACGTGATGCACGAGGTAGCTCAGCAACGCATGCCGCAGCGCCGCCGGGTCCGCTTCGCCGCGCAGCGCATCGAAGCGATCGAGCACGGCCTCCAATCCGCCGAAGCCGCCGTCGGCGCCGATGCGGAGGAAGTCGCTCCAGTAGTCCGGCGACGTCGGCGCGGCAAACGAGCTGAAGCGCGAGCGCGCGCGATGCTCGGCGGTCAGACGCAGGGCGTCGTCAAGCCGACGCTGCAGGTCCGAACGCCGGGTCTCGACGGGGACTCCCATGGGCCACGATCCATCCCCCCTCGGCAGACGTCCACGCGCGTCGTCGAGCGCACCTGTTGCTCAACGCATATATTACCAACAGTAGCACAACCCGCGTCGTGCACAACCGCCGGCGGCCCCGGCGCCCGCATGACGCAAAGCGACATGCGGGATGAGCGCAGCGGTCACAGGTCGATCAGTCCGAGCGCGATGCATTTGGCCACAGCGTGCGTCTTGTTGGTCGCATTGAGCTTGCGCAGGGCATTCCTGATGTGCGTTTCCGCCGTCTCGCTCGAGATTTTGAGAATCTCCGCGGTATCCGTGATGGTCTTGCCGCGCGCGGCCCACGCCATGACGTCCCGTTCGCGATCCGTCAGAACCGGAATGCTGTCGTCCTCGGGCGGCCGGAAGAACGGCGCCGTGCGGCGGTGATCGCGCGCCACGAGATCGATGGCGCGCTGCGTCCAATAGATCATGATCAAATGCAGCTCGTGCCGTCGCGCGCCCAGCAGGCATTTGAACTGGCTCACCGCGTCCTTCCAGAAGAACACGGTCGAGCTCGAGAACATGAACCCGCGCTGATCGCGAAAGTGGAACGGAACGACCAGTCCTTCGGTGAAGCCGTGATCGCGCGCGGCCTCCATCGTCTTCACCGCGCCGGGCTTGCGGCGCCCCAACACGGGCGGCAGCTCGACGCTGCCCCAGTTGAACGGCGTGTTGGTGCGCCGCACCCGGCTCAGGCACGGGTCGACATGCACGAAGCTGTTGTTGGCGTATTCCTCCACCCAGGCGCGGCCGGTCGTCGTCCAGAAATACGGTCTGTCGACATGCGGCTGCCCGGCATCGATGAACGAGAACGCGGCAAAGCCGTAATTCTCGATGATCCGCTGCAGCGTGTGCTGCAGCTCCTCGATCGTGCCGCACCCTTCGATATCGGCGATGGCCTCTTCGAGCCGCACGGCAAAACTCACGGTTTTTGGGGATACCGGGGCGCATCCCCTGTCGCCAAGGTAGCCCAATGCGGGGTCACAAGGGAGATGGCGAAGAGATCGCCCAATCGGGTCGACGCCGAGGTTGGCCGGCGGATCCGATTGTATCGAACGAATGCGGGCCTCTCCCAGTCGGAGCTCGGGCGCAAGATCGGCGTCACGTTCCAGCAAGTTCAGAAGTACGAGCAGGGCGCGAACCGCGTGGGAGCCGGGCGGCTGACCGACATTGCCGCGGCGCTGAAGATGCCGGTCTCGGCGTTCTTCGAAACGAAGGCCATCGGGACGGACGCGCAGCCCGTGTTCCCCACCGAGTTGCTGACGAAGCCGCACGCATTGAAGCTCCTGAAGGCCTATGCGGCGCTCCGCAGCGACAAGCTTCGACGGGCGATCGTACGGCTGGTCGATTTACTTGCGAAGCATCGACCTGCGCCCGATTGAGGCTAGTGCGAATTTCGATTGGACGGATCGTCGTCATCGTCCAAAAGATATTGAAACGTGGACGCTTGCTCACCAACGTGCCTGGCTTCGAGAATAAGCACCCCCTGCGGTCCCCACGTGGCTGTTATCGATGTATTATTGTCGGCAAGATCGAAAAAGGCCGCAATAGCCCGCCGATTGGGCGCGGCCAATGTTGCGAAGCGCCGAAAGAACTTCAGAAGGTCGGGGTCCTGTGCCCAATAGAATAATTCAAATAGACGAGACGGCGGAGTATTCGTGACAATATATTTGACCACTTCGGATATATCCGGATCGCATCCGGAATTCTCCCGAATCGATGATTTTATCCGTTTCATCAGGAGCCCCGGGATGCGCTGGCCGACCTTTTCGCGCTCTCGATTTCGTCTATGCCGCCCAATAATTCCAGACGTGCCAATCTCAGCAGATAGACGAACATCGGGCGACGCATCTCGGCACCTTCGATGATTGCATAATCCAGCATCGCTTCGAGCGTTTGAATCGAAGCGGCATCCGGCCGCCCGCCGCTGGCCGTATCGATTCGCGTGCACACTTGCGTGCCCATCTACGCGGCCTCCTGTTCGCGTCCGCGCTTCCAGACCACAGGGAAGTCCGGTCCGCTGAGCGGCTGCCCGTCCTCGAGTCGATGCGTGTGGTGGAGCTGCTTGGGTGCCCACGGGCGCGTGCGGAACAGGATGTCGTCGCCGCAATAGCGCAGCGACGCGGCCCGGCGCACCTGGTAGCGGCTCTTGTTGCCCCCGGCACCGTGGATGGTGCGATAGTGATGCACGATCACATCGCCCGGCTCGACGTCGAAATGGACGATATCGTAGCTCTCCATGTGCCCTTCGATGTCGGGCACCGGCTCCCCCTGAGCACCCGGCAAAGGCGTTTGCGCGATGAAAACGTTCGGCTGATACAGCTTTCCGTCGGCGTGCGATCCGCGCACATACATCATCGCGCCGGTTTCGAGCGTGACCGGATCGACCGGGATCCACAAGACGCAGCACTGTTCGCCTTCGATCTCGAAGTAGGTGGCGTCCTGGTGGAACGCCGTCCGCTCGCGCGTGCCCGGCTCTTTGACGAAGATCTGGTCGCCG
>JBARNF010001035.1:0-1514 GCA_049802835.1 Bradyrhizobium sp. | reverse complement strand
CTGCAGGACATACATGACGGTCCCGTCTGGCGGGCTGATCATGGCGATCTCGATCAGCATGGTTACGATGACGCCGAACCAGATCGGGTCATAGCCGAGGCCCTTCACCACCGGAAACACCACCGGGATCGTCGTGATGATCATGGAGAAGCCCTCCATGAAGGTGCCGAGCGCCAGATAGAACCCGATGATCAACAGCATGATCGCCCAGGCCGGCAGCGGCAGGGCGCTGACGATTTCAGCCAGCGACTGCGGCACGCGCAGTTGGGTCATGATGAAGTTCAGCATGTAGGCGCCGAACAGGATCAGGCCGAGCATCGAGGTGTTGCGCGCGGTTGCTTCCGCCGACTCGTTCAAAAGCTTGAAGCTGAGCTTGCGGGCGACGAAGGCGAACACAAGGGAGGCGACCACGCCAAGGGCTGCGGCTTCGGTCGGCGTCGCGATGCCGCAATAGATCGTCCCCAGGACGATGAGGATCAAGAGCGACGTCGGCATAAGGTCGACGAGGCTTCGCCATTTTTCCTGCGCGGTGGCCGGTGGAGGCTTTTCCTTGTTCGGCAGGCGCAGGCCATGGATGAAGATGACGGCGAAGAACAACAGGCACACGAGCACGCTCGGAACGATCGCGGCAATATACATCTTGCCGACCGATGTCTCGGTCATGAGCCCATAGACGATGAAGGTGATGCCGGGTGGTATCAAGTTGCCGAGGGCGCCGCCGGCGGCCAGCGAACCCAACACCATGCGCTGATCGTAGGATTTCTTTTCGAAGTAGGGCAATGCGACCGACCCCATGGTGGCCGCGGTTGCCACACTAGATCCCGAGATCGCAGAGAATACCGCGCAGGCGGCGATATTCGTATGCAACAGGCCGCCCGGCCAGCGGCGCATCCAGATATTGAGCGCGCGATAGAGTTGCTCGGACAGGCCCGATCGCAACAGGATCTCACCCATCAGCAGGAACAGCGGCACGGCGACCAGCACAAAGCTCGATGAAGGTGCCCAGATGACCTGGCCCAGGAATAGCCAGAATGGCCGGTCGGAGAAAATGAACCCAGACAACAACGCCAGCGCGCCGAGCACCACGGCGATATAGACACCCGATCCAAAGAACACGAGAAACAGGCCGACCAGCATCATGATTTCGCCGATCGGCAGCGCCGCGGCACCCTGGCTCGCCGCGAAAATGGCGATAGCGAGCATGACGAGCAGGAAAACAATGGCAATCACCGTTATGCGTCCCTTCCATCGGCGTTTCGGGCGGGGGCGAGGCCGACCGCCTCCAGCGCTTCCTGCGTTTCCTCCTGATATCCGCGGGGGCCAAGCAGCTTGTCGATCTCGGCGGCGTCGCCTGCTACCAGCAAGCAAACGACCTCCAACAGCAGCACGACCGCAAAGACTGCGAGCATCGTGATGCCGACGGCCCACAGGCCCTGCGGTATGACGAGCGGGATCGCCAACGCGCTCGTGTCCTTGGCGTCGAAGAGCATGCTCTCGCCGACAAGGCCCCATGC
>JBARNF010001034.1:0-3991 GCA_049802835.1 Bradyrhizobium sp. | reverse complement strand
GGTCTCGTTGCGCGGCGTCGCCTGCACCACGCGCCAGGTGTTGACGCTGGTGACGTGGATCAGCTTGTGGTCCTTCAACATGCTGGCCATGCGGTCGCGCGAGCCTTCGCTCCACAGCGCGATGACGACCTTCTTGCGCACCGATTGCAGCGCCTGGACATGCGCCACCACGGCCTCGAACACGTTGACCGCGGCGTCGTTGCGTTCGGGGGCGAAGTTGCGGCCTGCGCGCGCGCCGATGTCGATCACGCCGGCATCCTCGGGTACCGCGAATGGCGTCAGGCGCGCCAGCGGCACGGTCTCCAGCCGCGCGCTCCATTCGCTCGCAGTCAGATACAGCCGGTCCACCGTCAATGGCTTGTAGATCGCGCCGCCGCCGGGATGCTCCATCGCCTCGCGCCGCGCGTCGTAATAGTCGATGATCTGCTTGAAGCGCTCGCGCGCGGCATCCTCGCCCTGCGGCTCGATCACGACGGGCGTGTTCGGCAGATAGTCGAACAAGGTCTCCATCTTGTCGTGGAACAGCGGCAGCCAGTGCTCCATGCCGGGATAGCGGCGGCCTTCGCTCACGGCTTCGTACAGCGCATCGTCGCGCTCGGGCGCGCCGAACTCAGCAACATAGCCCATGCGGAAGCGGCGGATGGTGTCGGTGACGAGCTGGAATTCCGACACCGGCACCAAATCGAGCGCGCGCATGTCGAGCATGGTGCGCTGGGTCTCGGCGTCGAAGGTGCGGATCGACTCCAGGCTATCGCCGAAGAAGTCGAAGCGGACCGGCTGGTCGAGGCCGGCCGGGAACAGATCGAGGATGCCGCCGCGCACGGCATATTCGCCGCTCTCGCGCACCGTCGACGAGCGGCTGTAGCCGTTGTGCTCCAGCCAGGCGACGACCGAATCCATCGGCACGACATGACCGGGTGCCACCGACAGCGCCTGCCCCGCCATGGTGTCGCGCGCCGGCACGCGCTGCACGATCGCGTTCACCGTGGTCAAGACGATCAGCGGCTTGTCGCTGCCTGCGAGGCGCGACAGCCGCGCCAGCGTGGTGACGCGCTGGGCCAGGATGCCGCCATGCGGCGAGACGCGGTCGTAGGGCTGGCAGTCCCAGGCCGGGAACTGCATCACCGGAAGATCCGGAGCGAAGAAATCCAGCGCCCGGGCCAGCTGCTGCATCCGCGCGCCGTCGCGGCAGACCACCGCGAGGCTCACCGCCGGCGGCTTCGGCCTGGCGGCGACCGCACGCGCCAGATCCGAGACGATGAGGCCCTCGGCGCCCTCGGCGACATTGGCGAGCGTCAGTGCGCGCCCGGGCGCGAGGTGCTCGGCGGGCGACTTGACCGGGCTCTTCATCAATCGGCGTCCGTGGTGCGAAAGGCCTTGATGCGCTCGAACAGGGCGCCGACCTGATTGGGCGGCAGCGGCCGGGCGCCGGTCACGGCGGCATAGAAGTCCGGATCGGGCACCTCGAGCAGATCCTCGAGCTCGGCCAGCTCGCTCTCGGCCAGCGTCCCGATCTCGGCATCCGCGAAGCGGCCTAGAATCAGGTCCATCTCCCGCGTGCCGCGGTGCCAGCAGCGGAACAAAAGCCGCTTGCGGCGGTCGTCAAGGCCTTGGCTCGAACGGGTCGTTCCGGTCATCGCGATATCCTGCAGGAGAACGCCAAAAGCCCGGACGGTGCCGGGCGCGGTTCGATATAGCGGTGCTTCCGCCCGGTGTCAGCCCTCCGCGGCGCAGAACCGGCATGCCTTCCCGGCCGAAAGCGGTGAAAAAAGAGGTGGATGTCTGGCCAGGGCCGGGTATTCCGACCGCCAAACCGCTTTAAGTGTTCGCCCATGCGTCCTGCCGTCCTCAATCCGCTGTTTGCCCCGGTGACGACCCTGTCGGGGGTCGGGCCGAAGCAGGACAAGCTGTTGCGCTACCTGCTCGGCTGCAGCGAGACGCCGCGCGTCGTCGACCTGCTGCTGCACCTGCCAGCCAGCGTGATCGACCGCCGCAACCGGCCCAAGGTCCGTGACGCAGCCGTCGGAACCATGGTGACGCTGGAGGTCACCGTCGACCGCCACCGCCCCTCGCGCAGCGCGCGGGCGCCCTATCTGGTCTATGCCAGCGACGATACTGGCGACGTGGTGCTGACCTTCTTCCGTCCCAAGGGCGACTATATCGAGAAGATCCTGCCGGTCGGCGCCAAGCGCTACGTCTCCGGCACGGTCCAGATGTATGACGGCATCCCGCAGATCGTCCATCCCCACCCCATCCTGGACGAAGCGGCCTTCGCCAAGCTCTCCGGCATCGATCCGGTCTATCCGCTGACCGAGGGCCTCGCGATCGGCTCGCTGCGCCGGGCGATCGCGCTGGCGCTCACGAAGCTGCCCGAACTGCCGGAGTGGATCAGCCCCGAGGTGCTCAGCCGCTGCGGCTTCCCGCCGGTTCGGGAAGCGCTGACGCGCGTGCACGTGCCGCAGGAGCTGACGGACATCCTGCCGGAAAATCCGTTCTGGTCGCGGCTCGCCTTCGACGAGCTGCTGGCGGGACAATTGGCGCTGGCGCTGGTGCGGGCGCAATTGCGCCGCCCCGCCGGCAACCGCCATGCGGGCGATGGCCAGCTGCGCCGCAAGATCATCGACGCCCTGCCTTACGCGCTGACGAACTCGCAGGCCCAGGCGATGGTCGCGATCGCCGAGGATCTGGAGAAGCCGGTGCGCATGCTGCGGCTGCTGCAGGGCGATGTCGGCTCGGGCAAGACCGTGGTGGCGCTGCTCGCGGCGGCCGCCGTCGCCGAGGCCGGCAAGCAGGCGGCGCTGATGGCGCCGACCGAGATTTTGGCGCGGCAGCATGCCAAGACCATCACGCCGCTGGCCGAGCGCGCCGGCATGAACGTGGCCATCCTGACCGGCCGCGAGAAGGGCAAGGAGCGCCGCGACATTCTCGCCCGGCTCCAAGCCGGCGAGATCGACCTCCTCATCGGCACCCACGCGCTGATCCAGGACGACGTCGGGTTCAAGGCGCTCGCGCTCGCCATCGTCGACGAGCAGCATCGCTTCGGCGTCCGGGAACGGCTGGCGCTGACCTCGAAGGGCGAGGCCGTCGACGTGCTGGTGCTCAGTGCGACGCCGATCCCGCGCACGCTGGTGCTGACCTATTTCGGCGACATGGACATTTCCGAGTTGCGCGAGAAGCCGGCCGGACGCCAGCCGATCGACACCCGCGCGGTGGCCGACGTCAGGCTCGGCGAGGTCATCGACGCCGTCGGCCGCGCGCTCGATGCCGGCAAGCTGGTCTACTGGATCTGCCCGCTGGTCGAGGAATCCGAGGCCGAGGGCACCGATCACCTGACCAATGCGACCGACCGTTTCGAGAGCCTGCGCGAGCGCTTCGGCGACAAGGTCGGCCTCGTCCACGGCAAGATGAAGGGCAGCGAGAAGGACGATGTCATGGGCCGGTTCGCGGCCCATGAGCTGCGTCTTCTGGTGGCAACCACCGTGGTCGAGGTCGGCGTCGATGTGCCCGCCGCCAGCATCATGGTGATCGAGAATGCCGAACGCTTCGGCCTCGCCCAACTGCATCAGCTGCGCGGCCGCATCGGCCGCGGCTCGGAGGCCTCGACCTGCATCCTGCTCTATCACGAGCCGCTGAGCCAGATGTCGAAGGCGCGCCTCGCCGTGATCCGCGAGACCACCGACGGCTTCCGCATCGCCGAGGAGGATCTGAAATTGCGGGGCGAAGGCGACGTGCTCGGCATCCGCCAGAGCGGCCTGCCCGGCTATCGCATCGCCCGGCCCGAGGTGCACGCCCAGCTGATCACGCAAGCACGTGACGAGGCGCTGCGCATCCTGAAGGAGGATCCCAAGCTGAACGGCCCGCGCAGCGACGCGCTGCGCTGCTTGCTCTATCTGTATGAACGCGACGAGGCGATTCCGCTGCTCACGGCGGGGTAGCTCAGCAAACTGCACATTTGTGCCAGCTTATCAAGGATACGGTCATGGATAGAGCG